>JAURNI010000100.1 GCA_030830305.1 Alphaproteobacteria bacterium
ATCTTCCATTAATTTAGCGTACTGCATATCTGCAATTCTCTGGTTAAGCTTGCGTTGGTCAAGCATTTGGCGACCAATAATGACAATAGTTATTATGCCAACAACAGTTGCACCAATGTCAAGAGAAAATCCTGTAAATTGCATACACATACACTGCACAATCTACCAATCTAATGCGCCGTTTTTCCATTCGTAAACAAAGCCAAATGTTACAATAAATAGAAAAAGCATTACCGAAATATACCCCGAAACACCAAGAATGCGAATATTCATTGCCCATGGGAATAGTAAGGCAATTTCAAGATCAAAAATTACAAACAAAATTGCAACCAAATAAAACTTGACATTAAAATTTCTTGGCGCCGTTCCGATTGGATCAAACCCACACTCATAAGGAGATAACTTCGCACCGGTATAATTCTGTGTTCCCAAAAACTTCTGCACAAAAAACGGCAACATTACAATAACACAAGCTACGCCAGCAGAAATAACCAAATAAAGCAAAACGGTAAAGTAATATTCCATTTTTTATTACACTAACTTCACTTAAAAGAAAGTTACAATGTAGAAAAGTCAAGATTTACTTTTCTTTTGCAAAACGGCAGAACCACAAATACACCAATAATACTAAGAAAAAGCCATGCATAATTGATATTTGTTTCTGCAATAAATGGCATTATACCTGCAACAAAAAGCGTTGAAAATTCTGTAGTAGTACCGGCAATACCTAAAATTTGTGTACGGTTGTTACAATCTTTCACTAAATCTGCAAAAAATTTCATTCCTGCAGGGAGTACAAGTCCAAAACAAAAAAGCATTATATAAAAAAATAATGAAAAATTCCATCCAATAAAAATTGCAAAACAGCAAACAGACATCAAAACTGTACCTACAATAATAACCAATCTTGCAGAGACTTTATCCACTAATCTTCCGGAAAAAGGACCAAATATTGTTAATGCCAGTGCAATTATTGTAAAAAGCTTTGCAACATTTTGTATTGTTAACCCCAAAACTTGCACAACATAAATTGGTAAGAATATTGCAAAAGAAAATAAATATATTCTACGAAGCATTGCCGGGGAATAATAGGCCATTAACTTAAGAACTCTCATAGAGAATTTGAGTTTTTTTTCTTTTTTCACATCATATTTCTTCAGGAAGAACGAACATAAAATTCCTAACAAACCAAGAATAAAGTTTGCCATAAATATGGCATCAACACCATAGTATGAATAAAGTATTACTCCATATAATGGACCGATAATCATTCCAAATCCGAACGAAAATCCAAAAATACCCATGTAAAATCCACGATTATGCTTTTCCGACAAATGAATTGCAATATCTGTTAACATAACAACAAGCAACCCTTCAACAATACCTTCAAAAAATCTTAATCCAACAAAAACAAATTTTGCATGAAAAAAAAAATAACACAAAAATGTTAAAGAGTAAATTAGAAATGATATTGCCAAAATGAACTTATACTGCACAAACAAAATCTTGTCACAAAAAAACTTAGAAACAATTCTGCCAAAAACTATTGCAAGAAACGGCAACGAAAGACCCGATACACTAAAACCGTACGCTTGAAGAAGTACGGGCATAATCGGTAACAGCACACCAACACCTGTATTTGCGATAATATTTAATAAAACAACCCAAAAAAGCTGCATAAGTTTACTTGTTTAAATCGATATCGTTTTCGATATCGATATTTTTTGCACTACTTTTTTCGTTAACACTAGAATTACTTTTATTGCCAATAATCAAGCTGGATTTTGCCTTGTATTTAACTTTTTTTATGTTTACAATCATATCAGCTTCACATGTTTGTTCACCATTTCCAACCTCAAGTGTTTGAGGATAATCCATCTCCACATTCACACTCTCAACACCGAACGATGAAGCAATATTTTTTTCAACACTTTGAACAACACCCTGTTTAATAAATGCATCATTACAATATGACGACTGTTTGTTAAAACCAAAAAACGAACAACTAGAAAAAAATAGACCAAATAAAAGTATGATATAATGCATAAAAAAATATCAATTATGTTATATACCAAGAACTAATCTTGCAGGGCTTTCAATCATCTGCTTAACTCTTATCAAAAATGTTACAGCTTCTTTACCATCAATAATGCGGTGATCATACGAAAGAGCGGTGTACATCATTGGACGAATGACAATTTGATCATTCACAACAACAGGACGTTTTTGAATTGAATGCATTCCAAGAATACCAGATTGCGGCGGATTGATAATTGGTGTTGAAAGTAAGCTTCCATAAACACCACCATTGGAAATAGTAAATGTTCCACCTTTCATGTCTTCAAGTGTTATGGCACCGTCTCTTGCTTTAATACCGTAATCATAAACTGCTTTTTCCAATTCAAAAATTGACATCTTGTCAGCATCTTTTATGACAGGAACAACAAGACCGTTTTCCGTTCCAACTGCAACACCGACGTCACAATAATTATGATACACAATGTTGTTATCTTTAATTTCTGCATTAACGGCCGGAATTTCCTTCAATGCTACAACACATGCTTTTATGAAAAAAGACATAAAGCCAAGTTTTATACCATAGCGTTTTTGGAAGTCGTCTTGATACTGTTTTCTTAAATCCATAATACTTGACATGTCAATTTCATTGAATGTTGTCAATATAGCAGCTGTATTTTGAGAATCTTTTAACCTTTTTGCAACCGTTTGGCGGAGCTTTGTCATGCGTACAACTTCATCTTTTCTGTCAGAGTTTGTAGAAGAACTTGGTTGTGATGTTTTCGGTTGCTCCAAGTGTGCAATGGCATCACCTTTTGTAATTCTGCCGTCCTTCCCTGTACCCGGAATTTCATTTGAATTAATATTGTTTTCATGTATAATTCTGCTTACAGACGGTGCAAGACCATGAGTTTGGCTTACAAGTGGCTGCGAAGATTGGGGTTTTTCTTCCTGTTTCGGAGCTTGCGAAACAGCACTGGCACCTTCTTTAATTTGACCAATAACTTGACCAACTGTAACAGTATCACCTTCTTTCACAGAAATAGACTCAACAGTTCCACTGCAAGGAGCATTTATTTCAAGCGTTACCTTATCTGTTTCAAGTTCAATTAGAAGTTCATCGGTTTTTACAGAACTTCCAACTTTTTTTACAATTGAAGCTATAGTTGCTTCTGAAATAGATTCACCCAAAGGAGGGACTTTAATTTCCGCCATTTTCTTAAAAAACATTTTAAGGAAAAATGTTTCAATTAAAAAGAGAAAGTCAAGTTTTTTCTTGACAAGACAATATAATTCACAGATTGCTTGCGAAAAGTTGAGTTTAATTTAAATGCCACAGAGAACAGCAAAATTAAGTAATAATTTGGAGGGTATCATCGGTGAATGTCCTGATAAATCACTATCCCATCGTTCGATAATCATACCATCAATATCACAGGGAATTACAGAAATTACAAACCTCCTTGAAGGAGAAGATGTAATACACACAATAGACGCACTTCACCTTGCAGGTGTTAAAATTGAAAAAGAAAAAAATAAGTGGCTTGTTTATGGAAAAGGGTTAAATTCTTTAATTGAACCTTCAAGGCACTTATACCTTGGTAACTCTGGAACTTCAACAAGGCTTCTTGCCGGTTTGTTTGCACCATATAATTTTAATACATTTTTCACAGGTGATGCATCTCTTTCCAAAAGACCAATGCAAAGATTGTTTAAACCACTACAAAAAATGGGGGCACAGTTTGTTTCAAATTCAAGAAGTACAACCCCTTTCTGCATGAGCAGTACATCAAACCTGATGCCAACAGAATGGGAAATGGAAGTACCATCTGCGCAAGTGAAAAGTGCCATTTTATTGGCAGCATGTCAAATTCAAGGTAAAACAACTGTTATTGAAAATATTAAAACACGAGATCACACCGAAAATATGCTCAAAAGCGTAGGTGCAGAAATTGATATTCATGGCAATAAAATCACTATCAATGGTGGAAAGCAATTAAAAAACCAACATGTTACCATACCAAACGATCCATCTTCTGCTGCTTTTCTTATTGCAACGGCAATCCTTTGTGAAAACTCAAAAATCACAGTTGAAAGCGTTTGTATTAATAAAACCAGAATAGGATTTTTTGATACACTCACCCAGATGGGTGCAAAAATTGAATTTAAAAATAAAAGAATTATTTCAGGAGAAGAAGTAGCAGATATTAGTGCCGAATATTCACAAAATCTTTATCCAATTCATTTAAATGAAAATATTGCACCATCAATGATTGATGAATACCCAATAATGTTTGTCGTTGCATCTTTTGCCAACGGAACAAGCACATTCAAAGGATTGCACGAATTAACAACCAAAGAATCCAATAGACTCAAGATTATGGAAACAAATCTTACACAAATTGGAGTGCAATGCCATGCAAATTACGAAAACTATTCAATGGAAATTAGCGGTAACAAAAATTTAACCCCTGAAAGCTTGCAAATGGTTCACACATACATGGATCATCGAATTGCAATGTCTTGTTTAATTGCCGGGTTACGCTCAAACACAGGAATAACAATTGATGACGATACATACATCAATACATCGTTCCCAAAATTTATTGACATTATGAAAAACATTGGGTGTAATTTAACTTAAAAAGACTATGAAAAAAGACGCAGTTATTATTTTTGATAACAAAACATATCTTCTTGGTATTGCATTTGGTGCAAAAATTATAGAAACTTCTGGTGAGCTTTGTTTTAATACTGCAACAACCGGATATCAAGAAATTTTGACAGATCCATCTTATGCAAAACAGATAATTACATTTTCATTTCCGCATATTGGGAATGTCGGCTGTAACACTGAGGATAACGAAACCCTTGAAAAAACAATATCAAGTGGTGCAATATTTCGTGAATTACCAACAATTTCATCTAATTTTAGAGCAACAGAAAACCTTGAAACATTTATGCAGAAAAGAGGAATTCTTGCAATCTGCAATGTTGACACAAGAAAAATTATTGAAGATATCCGCAATGGAAAAATTTCGAAGTGCATTATTTCAAGAGATATCAACAATATTCCTTCTTTACTTGCAAAAATCAATAGCGTTCCATCGTCCAAAGGATTAAATTTAGCGAGTGAAAGCTCATGTGTAAAAGCCTATAAATATAGTAACGGAACGCATAAAATTGCAGTAATTGACTATGGTACAAAAGAAAATATTCTTCGCATCTTAAAAGAAAGAGGAATAGAAGTGCATGTTTTTCCTTTTAATGCAAAATTTGAAGAAATTGCTTCTATTAAACCACAAGGAATTTTGCTTTCAAATGGTCCAGGTGATCCTTCTGCAACACTTCCATATACACAAGAAACCATAATTAGAATTATGGAAGCAAGAATTCCTCTTTTTGGAATATGCCTAGGACACCAGTTACTCTCTTTAACCGTCGGGTGCAAAGTTGAAAAACTTGAACAAGGTCACCGAGGAACCAATCACCCTGTTTTTAATTACCAAACAAAAACTGTTGAAATTACAACACAAAATCATGGTTTTGCTTGTATTGAACAGAATATTCCAAAGCATATTGAAATTACCCATCGTTCACTTTTTGATGGCATCATTGAAGGAATTAAATTGAGAAGCAATCAACAAATTATTTTACAAAACACAAATATTTATACAGGTTATGCTGCGTCTGTTCAGTATCATCCTGAAAGCTCCGGCGGACCACACGACAGCCTTTATCTTTTTGATGAATTTATAGCTCAAGTACAAAAGTCATGAAAGCATTAATTTTATACATTATTCAGTGTACAAAAAGGGATAAAATCTTCATTTCAATACTTGTTTGTATTATAGCAAGTTTCTTACTTGCTTGCTTTCTTGGAAGCACGGCAGCTTACGAACAAAACCAAATGAAAATAGTGTATTCATCTGGAATATTCAGATTAATATTCGTGTACGGTTTTTCAATATTTAATGCATTTTATATTTCACGAATGTTTCAAACTAGAGAACTTGAAACATTTTTAGCAGGACCCATTCCTAGGCATTCATTAATAACATCGTTAATCGTTGTAAATTGTATATTAATTTTTAGCCTTACAGCTTTTGCATCATTACTTTTAAAAGCATTCTTTTACAACATTATACCGTTTTTACATTTACTTTTTTGGTGTATCAGTATTTTTTTCGAAACTCTTATTATTTCAATAATTTCAATATTTTTCTCAGTCATGCTTGCAAACACAACGACATCAATATTACTTATTACAATTTTTTATATAACATCTCGTATTATGGGTTTTATACTTTCTTCAATTGAGCTTAAAATTCAGGGGTTTTCTTTTATTGGCATTATTCAAACACTGCTAATTCCGCTTTCCATATTTTTTCCAAGACTTGATTTATTCTCGCAGTCAACATGGTTAATATATGGTGATCCTATCACAAATGGAAAAATTATTATATTTCAATCATTAATTTATATTCCACTTCTTACATTTGCATGCATTATTGATTTCAATAAAAAATCATTATGAAAAATCTAAATATACCTAAATACTTTTTAGTTATTTTTTTTCTCATGCAAGCTGTATTCTGGTTTTTTTCTAACCGTATTAAACCAACTTTTATTATTACACCCTACCCTCCAACACAAACAGAAATTGAAGCCCTAAGTTTTGGAGATAAACAGTTTTTTTATCGCAAACTTGCTTTTAATCTGCAAAATGCAGGGGATAAATTCGGACATTATACAAATTTTGCACAACACGATTATTATAAGCTTCGTAGGTGGTTTGAAGCATTGGATAATATTGATACAAAATCTCAATACATTCCATATATGGCAGCATACTATTATTCAATAGTGAAGGACACAGAACGCTCAAAAATTATAGCAGAATACATTACGAATTATGCCAAAAAAGACCCACAACAACACTGGAGACTTCTCACAACAGCAGCATATATTTACTATAAAGAGGTTGGTAAATCCAATAAAGAGATTGAGGAAATTGGGGAAATTTTATTAAAACAAAATATTCCAACATGGGCAAAGGCTCTTGCAGCATTTTATCTAGAGGATTCCGGTGATATTTGCAATGCATATAAGTTAATTATAAAAATATCCCAAGATGAAATACTGACAGAAAAAGCAAACACCGAAGATCAATTTTTGATTAATATTTTAACAGAAAACATTAATAAATTACAAAATGTTAACAAGAATGAACTTATTAAGTGTCACTTTTAGAGGATTTTGCAGATTTTAATGCAATTATATGCATTTTTTTCCACAAATTATTTTCTATAGCTGGAATACCGGAAATTACCTTGCCATGTTCCAATGGACCCTTTGCAACTCCTGACATTGCAGTTACTTGGGTATAATCCGGTAGCAAGATGTGCCCCGCAATTGAAGATTGACCACCAATCATAACAAAATTTCCAATTATTGCACTACCAGCAATTCCCACACAAGCCGCAATAAAACAAGATTTTCCAATTTTTACACCATGAGCAATGTGTACTAGGTTATCGATTTTTGTATTGTCTCCAATTGTGGTATTTGTCAAAAATCCTCTATCTATACATGTATTTGCGCCAATATCAACATTCTTACCAAGAATAACACGAGCAATTTGCGGCACCAAGAAATGCTCACCCGTTGTAAAATTTGGAACAAAACCAAAACCCATAGTACCAATTCTTGCACCGGAACGAATAATTGAATTTGTACCAACCGTACAATGTTCTAGTGAAACATTGCTGTGTATTGTTGCATTATCTTGAATTTCAACATTTTGACCAATATAGACATTCGGCATAATTGTAACATTTTGACCAATAATTGCACTGCTCGATATAACGGCAAACTTAGAGATATTTCCTGTCTTTTGTGAATCACTTAAAAAAGATTTCGGGACTGACTCACCATTGCCAATGTAATGATTAATAACTTGTGCAATTGCAAGATATGGATCTTTTACAATAATTGGTATAATATGATGTGGTATTTTTGCCAGATATTTTTCTTTCGTAAAACACGCAAGAGCTTGTGCAGCTTGGAGTTCCTCTAAATAAAAAAAAGCCCCCGTAAAAAATGATAAAGAAGACGAAACGGAGTCTTGCAATGATGATATATCATTAATTACACAGCTTAAGTGTTTTTTATCAACAATGCCACCAGTAAGAGATGATATATCTTGTATCGTAGTATTTCCAATTTTCATTTATCCCAATTAATTTTAACACTTGGAATTTGCTTATTTAGTTCTTTTAAAACATCTTGGGTTATATCATATTTACTATCGTAAAAAATTGCAGCACTTTCAGCAAGAGCCACATCATATCCATTTTTTTTGGAAACCTCTTCAACAATTTTCTTAATTTGATTGTTTAAATCAAGAAGTGTATCGTTTTTGATATTTTCTAATTTTTGAGCTTTTGCTTTTAAATTTTCATCAATTTGAACAAGTTCTTTTTGCAAGTTAGCTTTTTTTTGCTCTAAAGCTTTAGCCGTTAATACGGACGCTGATCTTTCTAAATCTTCAACTTTTTTTTGAACATCGTCCTGAACATCTTTTACTTCTTTTTGCAACTTTTCTTGGCGCTCTTGAATTTGCTTTGTAATACCCTGTGTAACCTTTGACTCACTTTCAATTGTAGAAAAATTGACTATTGCAATTTTATTAGCATTTGCTGCAAACGAAAAAAAAATGAATATCAGGCAAAGGATTCTCATATGTGCACAATAAGTTAATAGAAGCTATAATGTATAAAATATAATGTCAAGATTTTTTGCCTAGTGCAAAAGTTTCATGCAAGGAACGCACAGCAAGTTCTTCATACTTTTGTTCAATAAGTACAGAAATTTTTATTTCGGATGTTGAAATTGCAAGTGGTTTAATATTATTTTTTGCAAGTTCTGCAAACATAGTATACGCAATACCAGAATTTACCTTCATTCCAACACCAATAACCGAAATTTTAGCAACATCTTCGCGTACTTCATAAACAGAAAAGCGTAAAAATTCTTTATTTGTATCTAATATTGATTTCGTTCTTGAAAGATCGTTGCTACTAACCGTAAATGCAATGTTAATATTATCCTCTTCCTGTCTTGGTTCATTGATAATCATATCAACTGTAATTTGTGCATCTGCAAGAACTTTAAACAATTTTGCAGCTGTATCAACAGTATTTGGCAACCCTTTAACTTTAATTTCAACATCTTGTTTATTTGATGTCACACTTGTGACCAATCTGCGTTCCATAATATTATCATCATTAGTTAAAATTGTACCATGTGGATTTTCTTCAAACGAAGAAAGAACTTGTATATCAAGATTATAAGCCATACCAATCATAACAGACCTAGGCTCCAAAACTTTTGCACCGGAAGCAGCCATTTCAATCATTTCCTCGTGTCCAACGTAATTAAGTTTTCTTGCATCTTTTACAATACGAGGATCTGCTGTATAAACACCATCAACATCTGTGTAGATATCACATCTTTTCGCTTTCAACGCTGCTGCAATGGCAATTGCTGAAGTATCGGATCCCCCTCGCCCAATTGTTGTTTGTCTTTGTGTTATTTGCGAAAAACCTTGAAACCCGGTAATAATTGGAATAATTTTGGACTTTATCAACTCTTCAATTTTATCAGTTTTAATATTTTCAATAATAGCACTTCCATGATGACATGAAGTTTCAAACCCAACTTGCCAACCCGTGAGAGATCTAGCTTGATACCCGAGTTTAGTTAAAATTACAGCAAGAAGTGCGCATGAAACTTGTTCACCTGTAGAAACAATTGAATCATATTCAGCAAGAATTTCTTGAGTGTGGTTAAAATTTCCAACTGCTTCATTGAATAGTGCAACCATACGGTTTGTTTCACCCGACATTGCCGAAGCAACAACAACAACCTTGTTTCCAAGTTCAATTTCTTTTATAACTTTTCGTGCAACATTGGTAATTCTTTCAATAGATCCCATTGATGTTCCACCAAATTTTTGTACAATGTACATAACTTACAACCTTATTTATGGATTTAAAAACAAGAATTTAATAATGTTTTTGTGTGTCAAGAAAAATTATGATAAATCTCTCCAAGATTTATCAAAGCTTGCATCTGCTTTATCAAGGTCAATTACTTGTTGTTTATTTGTTTTGATTATTTCTTCTTCAATTTTTTTTGTACACGATGCAAAAATTATTAAAATCAAAAGAGGAAGGAGCTTTTTCATATATTAACTAAAAAATACCACAAATGTTGAAACACAAACAACTGCAATAAGGGAAATCGGTAAAAAGACTTTCCAGCCAAGTCTCATGAGTTGGTCGAATCTATAACGAGGCAACGCCGCCCTAACCCATATAAAAAAGAATAGTATTGCAAGAATTTTAAGTGCCATCCATATAAAACCCGGTATAAATGCAAGTGCAGAACACGGCGGAAGCCAGCCCCCTAGAAATAAAATTGAAGTAAATGCGGACATCAAAATCATGTTTGCATATTCACCCAAAAAAAACGCCGCAAAACCCATGGAAGAGTATTCTACATTAAAACCTGCAACAAGCTCTGCTTCGGCCTCGGGTAAATCGAACGGATGACGGTTTGTTTCTGCAAGAATTGAAATTAAGAAAATTACAAACAATGGAAATAATGGAATTACGAACCACATATCTCTTTGAGCATTAATCAGTCCATTGATGTTTGAAGTTCCTGAAAGCATTAAAACACAGACAATTATTAAACCCATTGAAACTTCATAGCTAATCATTTGGCTTGCAGAACGAATTGCCCCATAAAACGGATACTTTGAACCAGAAGACCAACCGGCAATGATTATTCCATAAACCCCAAGGGAGGATATTGCAAGTAGGTACATCACTCCAAAATTGACATTCGCTAAAGCACCGTTTTCAAACATTGGAATTACTGCCCAAGCAAGAAGTGCAAGGAAGAAGGTTATCATTGGAGCAAGCAAGAAGGTGTATTTATCTGCTTTATTTGGAATTACAATTTCTTTAAGAAGTAACTTTAAGCCATCAAGAAGTGGTTGTAAAAGCCCAAAAGGTCCATTAAGAGCAGGCCCTGTACGGTATTGCATTGCAGCAATAACCTTGCGTTCAAATAGTGTTAAATACGCAACAGAAATAAGCAATAAACCAATTGTTACACAAATTTGTAGCAGATTATTTAAAATAAATTCAAGTAGCATCTTTTTAAATTTCTATGTTTGCGTTTTGATAAAGCTAAAAGTGGGAATTGTCAAGCAGGAAAATTTTTGTGATGGCAGGAATTGACTAAAAGATGGAAAAAACCAATAAAAACGCTTGAAAAATCAATTGGACTGTTTATAGAAGTTATAACCTTTCTAACTATTGAAAGGGGTAATAATTTATTATAAACATATATGTATAATAGCGATATTGTATATCTTATATACAAAGTTTGCGATGTACTTTTGTACATTTTGCATACTTGGTATTAAAAATCTAAACCTTTGAGCTAACAAGTTCTCAAAAGTTAATCTTAAACTCACAATCTCCTTGTGTGTTGACGCACACTTGGGGGTTGTGTTTTTTATTCAAACAGATGAAGTTCCAAAATGTCAAGTATTTTTTTATTTTTTTTTTATTTTTTTCTTACAAACTTTCCCCTTGAATTTTAACCACCCTGCCCTATTATGCCACAACTTATGTTGTGAAAATGGCAGATAAACTAATTTTAAAATGCAGGGACAGCGTAAAAGAATTTAATTCACGCCTGCTTGTTGGCACGGGGAAGTATAAAGATTTTCAGCAGAATTATGATGCACTGGTTGCCTCCGGCGCTGAAATTATAACGGTGGCGGTTCGCCGTGTTAATATTGAACAGACAAACCAACCTCTTTTACAGGATTTCATTGACCCAAAAAAATACACATACCTACCAAACACTGCCGGATGTTTTACAGCAGAAGATGCAATTCGTACACTAAGGCTTGCCCGTGAACTTGGCGGTTGGAATTTGGTGAAGTTGGAAGTACTTTCAGACCCTAAAACCCTCTACCCCAACATGATTGAAACAATTCGTGCAGCAAAGGTTTTAATTGAAGATGGTTTTGATGTTATGGCTTACTGCACTGATGACCCAATCTTAGCACGCGAATTGGAAAAGCTTGGCGTTGTTGCAATAATGCCACTTGGTGCACCGATAGGCTCCGGACTTGGAATACAAAACAAACTAAACATTAAATTTATTGTAGAACAATCTTCCGTACCTGTTCTTGTTGACGCAGGTGTTGGAACACCTTCGGACGCAACAATTGCAATGGAGCTTGGTTGCGATGGAGTTTTAATGAATACCGCAATTGCAATGGCAGAAAATCCCATTCAAATGGCAGAAGCAATGAAGCATGCAGTAATTGCAGGGCGAATGGGTTATTTAGCGGGGCGAATGAAAAGCAAGGAATTCGGAGAGATGTCCTCCCCAAAAGATGGGTTGATTGGTGCTTGACAAATTAAAAATTGTGCATTATCATACGCTTGATAGCTAATTCAAATATATGTCTGAGAAACATTCTACGCAACACATCAGTGAAGATGCAATTGCGAACAAAGTAATTAAAAAACTTGAAGGAGGGCAAAATCAACCACGCCTTGCATTTGGTTTTCAGCATATTAATAATGGACACAAAGAAACAACTTGGGATAAAATTTTAAAGTACTGCCTACTGCCAACGGTGCCAGTCGTTTTAATTGCTATATTTACAATTATATGGAATATGTCTTCAACTATCATCAGGATAGAGTCGCGTCTTGATAATATTGAACGCAGATTTGACGCAGTAGAAAACAGACTGAACGATCATGAACTTCGACTGAGAGGTTTAGAAAATACATACAGAAAGTGAGTGTTACTTACTCAATTGTTCAAACTCAATACGGCAAAGCATTGATTGCAATAGAAGACAAGGAACTTGTTGCCTTTCTTTTCCTTGTAGAAAATGAAACAAAAATGATAAAGCTTTTCCATTCAAAATTTCCGAACGCAACAGAAGGTAAAAACGAAGATTTCACGCATATTGCACAAGATATTCTAAACGGCAAATCAGTGAAATTTAAACTACACGGTACACCATTTCAGAAAACTGTTTGGACGGAATTGTTGAAATTGGGTGGTACGGCATCTTACCAAGAGATTGCAAACAGAATTAAAAAACCAAAAGCGGTACGGGCAGTAGCCAGTGCTGTTGCGCAAAATCTTTTACATGTCATTATTCCATGCCACTTGGTTGTAAAATCAAATGGGGACATTGGCAAATATGCAGGCGGAACGGCATTGAAAAAACTTCTAATTACCAAGCTTCCACTTAGCAAAAGTTTTTAGGTCAACTCCGTGTTCAATACCGGAAAACCCAATTCGTAGTGGCATAAAAAATTCCTTGCCTTTTAAATTTGGAAATTCGGATTTTAATTTTGAGGTTGCCTCATTCCATTTTGCATTCCAATCGGAGTTTTGTACTTCCTTTAAAATATTCATAAATCTTTCAAAAAAAGCTTTTTGTTCTGCATTTAACTTAGAAGTATAAAATACTTTTGAAGAAGCAATAATCCACCATTCTTTAATTTCTTCAAGTTTTGCAATATTGGTTTTGAAGTCATCAAAAAATTCTTGTGGAATATTTGGAATGCGATTTTGCACCTCAACGAAGCGATAAGAAGCAAGGCATTTGAGATTAAAATTTTCAAGAACTTCGGGTGTAAACGTTACCGTAGCTTTTGAAAAATCTTCTATATTAAACTTTTCAATAAGTTCATTTGTGGAAAGAATATCATCATTAAATGTAGATTTACCCAAGTTTGCAAGAAAGTTTAAAATTGCTTTTTTTTCAAAACCTTGAGCAGAAAGTTCTCTAATTCCAAAACCACCTACTCTTTTTGAAATTTTCCCCTCTTTTGCTTGAAACAGGGGTAAATGAAAAAAATTGATGTGCTTTTGTTCACCATAAGCCTCACACAATGCTTCAAACATTTGTTTTTGTACGGCGGTATTGGTAATGTGGTCTGCCCCTCTAATAATATGTGAAACACCCATTAGAAAATCGTCAACAATGGAACAAAACGCATACATAAATGTACCATCTGTACGGGTTATAATAGGATCCGTAATATCCTTTCCATGAAATTCTATTTTTCCTTGAACACCGTCATTCCAGGAAATCGGTTCATTCTTTATAAGGAAACGGTAATATGGAATTCGCCCCTCATCAATAAACTGCTGTTTTTGTTCTTTTATAAAATTAAGAGATGTACGATCATAAATCAATGGCAAACCACGTGAAGTTTGTACTTTCTTTTTTACTTCAAGTTCGTCTTTTGTTTCCCAGCATTCATAAACTCTTCCGATTTTTAAAAGCTTTCGCACTGCTTCGTTGTAAAGCTCTGTTCTTTTTGATTGATACACAACATCATAATCAAATTCAATACCAAGCCAGTTAAGGTCTTCCAGCATTGCTGTTTTGTATTCTTCTTTTGAGCGAAGTACATCAGTGTCGTCAAACCTCATTGCATATTTTGCACCATATTTTTTTGCAAAAAGGTAATTCACAAATGCAACTCTTGCATTCCCAATATGAAGCATTCCTGTTGGAGATGGTGGAAAGCGAACAAGTAAATTTTGATTCATACATTAATTTTTTTACTTCAATGTGCATTAATTTGTATTATTCAAGAAATATTAGTTGTATTGTGGAAAAAATATGGTAGAATTTAAATTAACTAACTAATATTTTTTTATGCAAGGACTCAACCAACTGCAACCAATGCTTCAACCACAACATTTTTCAGAACCTGCAATGTATAATATCTATTTAGCACATCTTGCAGGCTTTGTTGATTCCGATCATCATCTAAACTTTGGTACCGAGTACAATGAAAATGGTCAAATTCAAAATGCAAATCATCATCCCATTGAAGATATGCTAACCGTTAACAACTTTCAAAATGAAGAACTATATTTTGTATATTATAATGAAATGATGAATATCATACCTAAATTAGTACATGTAGGCCCACATGGTTATCAAATTCAACCACCACAATGGTGTTATGAGAATATTCGCATGGCAGTTCAACTTACACCTCAACAATGGCTTGATAAGGGGAATGAAGAAATGCAAGTACAAAATTTAACACAAACTCCCCAGCAAAGAGTTATGAATATACAAAACTTAAATATACCACAACAGAATTTATCTACTACATTACCACGCATTCAAGATGTACCTGCATTATCAAAACATATACCTGAATTATCAAAACACATTAAATCACAAGAAGAAAGAAAAAGCCCTACAAGATAGTAACTTTTTCTTGCCATATTAATTATTTCCGTACTAACATAATGGTGATTTAGTACGGAAATATGTTTAAAATTGGTTATATTATTTTTTCACTAGCATTCTCTTTGGGGCTTTTCGGAGTATTTTACTGGAGGAACTACTTTCGTAAAATTATATCATTTGCAATATTTTCAAATTCTTCTATTGTTATGTTTATTACAATTGCATATAAATATAATTCAGCAATTGCAATATATAATCAAAATCTTCCGGAAAACACAATATACACAGATCCCATTCCTTCCGTATTAATGCTAACAGCTATTGTTGTTGGTATCTCCATTCAAGCAATCGCACTTTCACTGTATCTTTCTTTTGCAAGAAAAAAAGACTAAAAACTCTTGCAATATACTCATTATTATGATACTCTTCAGTCTAAAATAAATATTTAATTTATGCAATTACAACAACCATAAAAAACATTAAAAATTAATATTGATGGAAGTATTTTTATTGGTCATACAATAAATAAAAAACCCAATGGAATTGGAACATTATATTGTCCAAATGGTGAAATTTATAGCGGAAGATTCAGTAATGGTATAATACAAAGTGGTACATTTGGTTATAATGGAAGTACAACAAATATCACAACATTAGATAGTACAAAAGAAGATCCGCGTATCAGAGGAATAAAAGAAAATAATGACAGTTATGATAACATAAATTCAAAATCAATATCACAACATATTGATAGATAATAACCCAATTTAAAATATATCACAACCAACCCCAAGAGTTTCCAAAATTGGTGTTGCTTTTATAATTGTTTCATCAAACTCTCCTTGCGGAGTTGAATCACATACAATTGCACCACCAACTTGGAATTCAAATTTTTTGCCATCAAGAATAATTGTGCGAATAACGACCGAAAAATCAAAACTTGAGCTATCATCAATAATACCTAAACAACCACTGTAAATTCCTCGTTGCATGCCCTCCAATTCATTTGCAATTTCAATTGCTTTAATTTTGGGTGTTCCTGTCATTGAGCCTGCCGGAAATGTTGCCATTAAACATTGTGAGTTTGTAACTCCATTATGCAACTTTCCCACAACCTTGGAAGACATGTGATGCACTTGCGTAAATGTTTGAGTTTCCTGAAAATTTTCCACCCATACTTTTGAAGATACCTTGCCGATATCATTGCGAACGAGGTCGGTAATCATTAAATTTTCCGATTTATCCTTAACATTTTGCAAATCATCAATTGAAGCAGAAGCATTCATTGAGCCTTTAATCGGCACAGAATAAATCTCACTACCGTTTCTTGTTAAAAAACATTCTGGCGATGAAGACACAACAGCTTGATTTTCATTAAAAACATAAAGCATTGAATACGGGTTTGGTGAAATTGAATATAGTTTTGCAAAAACATCAACAGGGTTTGGTTGTGTTTCAAATTCACCGTAAAATTTACGGGTTAAATTCACTTGGTAGCAAGTTCCTTTTTTGATATATTGGAGTATTTTTTCAACGGAATTAAAATATTTCTGCTTGGTTATGTTACTTTTAATCCATTTCACTTTTGGTAGCAGTTGCGGAGTATATTTTGTAATATCAAAACTTTGAGTACTTTTAAATTGCGAAAAATGTACAGAAGGCAAATTGCAAAATGGTTGTATTTTGGGTACGGTTATGTTTTCTATTTGTTGGTAGAATTCGTATGAAATATACCCAATAGCGTTTGACAGTGTGTCAACATCGTTGATTGATTTTACTACGCACGGTTGCAAATTGGTGTAGAGCTTCCTCCGTTTTGGAAAAATTGCATAAGGCCTACAAAAATTCACTTGCAAAATAATACTTTATTACTTTCTTAAAAGTAAACTATTCTTTTTTGAAATGTCAAATACGGAAAACCTAACTTACAAAACCGCAGGCGTTGATATTGAAAAAGGTGATAGTTTTGTTGAATCAATTAAAAAAATTACAAAAAACTCATCAATCGGGCTTTTTGGAAATGTGTTTGATGTTTCCTCTCTTAATATGAAAAACCCCGTGCTTGTTTCAGGCACAGACGGCGTTGGTACAAAACTCAAACTTGCCTTTCAACTGAATAAACATAACACGATTGGCATTGATTTAGTTGCCATGTGTGTGAATGATATTCTCTGCCACGGTGCAAAACCTCTGTTTTTTTTGGATTACCTTGCCAATTCAAGCGTTGAGGTTAGTGTTTTGGAAGAAATTATTATTGGCATAAATGAAGGATGCAAGCAAGCAGGTTGTGAACTTGCAGGCGGAGAAACCGCCGAAATGCCGGATATTTACAAAAAATCAGAATACGACTTAGCAGGTTTTGTTGTGGGTGCAGTTGAAAAAGACCGCATGCTACCCTCTAAAAACATAAAAAAGGGAGATGCTCTTATTGCACTGCCATCAAGTGGGGTACACTCAAACGGATTTTCTCTTGTTCATGCAGTGTTAAATAAAACTGGCGAAAATTCAAAAGAACTTTTGGAAACACTTCTTACCCCAACAAAAATTTATGTTAAAGAGGTTCTTGCTTGCATGAAAAAACATAATCGCATTAAAGGTTTAGCACACATTACAGGTGGGGGTTTGTATGCTAATACTATGCGTATTATTCCACAAGGGCTTGATTTAGCCATCGATTATTCCGCAATCAAAACACCTGAAATTTTCCATTGGATACAAAAAAACGGAAATATTCAAACAGAAGAAATGTTTAAAGTGTTTAACATGGGTATTGGAATGGTGGTTGTTGCAGAAAAAACCCACGCAACTGAATTGCTTGCAGAATTTGAGGGTTCGTATATTTTTGGTGAGGTTAAATGAAAAACACAGAGGTTGAAAAACTTAGAAGCAAAATTGCAAGACTTGAACGCAGTGTATTGTTACAGAGTGAAAAACAACATGACATTAATCAGCGAAAGTCGGAATTGGCAACTTTTATTCACATAATTGAAGGAATAATCACAGATAACAATATTATTATTAGCAATAATAAGAAACATATCGCATTTCTACAAAATCAAATTAGCAAACATAATACGCTTTATTACATTGAAAGCACGCCGGAAATTACAGATGAAGAATTTGATAATTTAAAACAACTATTCTATAAAATAGTTGCCTTAAATGACAAATTTTATGAACAAAATATACGATGTGAAAGTCATCTCAAAGATGCCAACAAGAAATTGAATGATGTTAATTTGTTTTCCCTTGGAATTGATGTTAGTGCAAAATTCCAAAAAATAGACCACCTATCCCCAATGCTTTCCCTTGTGAATGTTTTTAACGAAAAAGAGCTGAAAGATTTTATAAAACGCACAAACAACTTCCTTAACACAGAAGAGCAAACTTACGAATTTACGGCAGAAAAAAAAATTGACGGTGTTTCATTTTCCGCCCTTTACAAACAAGGAAAGCTTGTGCATGTACTAACAAGGGGGGACGGCACCACCGGCGAAAACATTACCGAAAATATTTTAACAATTGCAGGCTTTCCGCAAAAAATTGAACTTAATCAAACGCTTGAAGTTCGCGGGGAAGTTTATATGTTACAAAGCGATTTTGAAAACCTTAATGATGGCAATAAAAAACAGTTTGCAAACCCACGCAATGTGGCATCAGGTTCACTTCGCCAACTTGATGCAACAATTACTGCAAAAAGAAATTTAAAATACTTTGCCTATTCTTTAATTTTTTATGAAGAATATTCATTCCAAAACCAAAGTGAACTTTATGAAATTCTTTCCAAAAATGGTTTTGTTGTGAACGATTACCGCATTTGCAACAACATTAAAGAAATGCTGGAATATTATAACTCCGTTGCAGAAAATCGTTTTCAACTTGGTTACGATATTGATGGAATTGTGTACAAAATGAACTCCCTTTCACTACAAAAACGACTTGGCACAACGGCAAATGCACCGCGGTGGGCGGTAGCTCACAAGTTTTCTTCAAAGAAGGCTCAAACAAAAGTGGAACAAATTATTACACAAGTTGGAAGAACCGGAATTATTACACCAGTTGCAGAATTAACACCAATTAATCTTGGAGGGGTGGTTGTGAAACGTGCAACGTTGCACAATAAAGATGAAATACATCGCCTTGGTGTAAATATTGAAGACATTGTTGAAATTGAACGAGCAGGCGATGTTATACCAAAAATCCTCAAAGTAGTGAAAAAACAAACCGATGATACATTTGAATTTTCAAAAAATTGCCCATGTTGTAATGCGGAGCTAGTACAAACCGATACTTTAATTCGTTGTACAAATGCAACCAATTGCAAGGAACAGATTATTGGAAGATTGCAGTATTTTGTTTCAAAAGAATGCTTTAACATTGTTGGCCTTGGTGAAAAACAAATTGAAGAATTTTACAACAAGAACATTATTCAAACATACGCAGATATTTTTACAATTCCACAAAAAATTGATGAAATAAAACTCTACGAATGGGAAGGCTGGGGAGAAATTTCCACAAAAAATTTAGTAAGTTCAATTGAAAAAGCAAAAACAGTTAAACTTTCACGATTAATAAGTTCCCTTGGAATTTATACAGTTGGCATTGAAAATGCAAAAATTCTTGCAATGTTTTTTAAGAATGCTCAAAATCTTTTACAGGAAATTCAAATTCAGCAACTTACAGCACTTGACGGAATTGGCGAAAAAACAGCAAAAGAGGTTATTTTATTCTTAACAAAAGAAAAACAAGAATTACAAAAGCTTCTTGAATTTATTACAATTGAAAAAGAGAGTCTTGAAAAGCAGCAAAATCAAGGTACGGTTCTTTTTACAGGAACGCTTTCAATTTCGCGGGCAGAAGCCAAAGAGCTTGCACAAAATGCGGGTTTTGGTATCGCTTCTTCAATTTCAAAAAATGTGAACTATCTCATCGCCGGGGAAGAGGCTGGCTCAAAACTCAAAAAAGCACAAGAACTTGGTGTAAAAATATTAAGCGAAGAAGAGTTTATAAACATGGTAACTAACTTATTAAAACAAAACCCTTGAACTTTATAATTCACACATACAAACTGTTTTTTAGTGTAGGAGTATAGCTCAGTTGGTAGAGCGTCGGTCTCCAAAGCCGTAGGTCGTGGGTTCGAGTCCCTCTGCTCCTGCCAAAAGTTATGTAGACGGGTGTCCGAGTGGTTGAAGGAGCACGCCTGGAACGCGTGTATAGGGAAACCTATCGTGGGTTCGAATCCCATCCCGTCTGCCAGTTAGAATTAGTTATATGAAATTACTATTTTTAGAATAACTCATATAAAAAATATGCATTTTTATTGATTTTAATATTTTTGATTGTTTTAATATAAAAAAGAGACATAATTTTAATTATATGACAACTATTATATTTTTTATTTCCTGTATATTTAGTATCATTTTTTATATCAAATTATTTATAATTTATCCATATTATGTGGCAAAAAGAAGAAATCATAATAATGTAATACCAGTTTTACTTATATCATTTGTTCCTATCGGATTTTTTATATCTTTAGCTTGGGCTTTTTCTAACGATATAGATAAGAATAAAAAGAGAGATTTAACAGATAAAAAGATAATCATTCATGGGATTAAATCATTTGTGTTTTTAATTATTTCATGTTTTGTTACTGGTATGAGTTTTGTATGGGGCTTTACTGGATGATATTGTTTCTTATTGATACTTCATCTATTGCATATTCTTGAAATATTCGTTTTACAAGGTCGGCTCTTTGAGGGTCAAAATATACCTCCGCTTTTTCTCGTTTATGGTCAAGCCTTGGTTTGCTCAAGTAACCAATTGGTGCTTCCGCCAATATAAGTTCCTTCTTCAAGCTTCTTTTTCACGCTCCGCTTGACATTATCACTTATTCTATTGGTGTAATCGTTGGCAAGAAGGACATCCAAACAATCAAGTAAGAAAGATGTACAAGAAATTTTAGATTTAATTCAATCGGTTAAAGATTTACAAAAATAAATCTTTTTTAAATTTGTATCTCACCCCTCCACCGGAACAACATCAATAACTTCCGGAACATAATACTCCAACATTCGCTTAATTCCGTTTTTTAGTGTTGCAGAAGAAGACGGGCAACCATCACACGAACCCTTCATTTTAACATAAACAATACCCTCGGGTTCATCAAAGCGAATGAATTCAATATCTCCACCGTCCATTTCAACAGCAGGGCGAACGCGCTCCTCAATTAAATCTGCAATTTCTTTTTCAATTCCTTCGAATTCCTTTTTTGCCTTTTCTTCTTTTGTATCATTTGAGCCAATTTTTAAGCCACCGTTTTGCCCGTGATCAAGTAAAATGTGAATAATTTCCGGCTTAACAAGATTCCACTGTGCATGTTCTTCAATTGAAACGGTAATAAATTCAGCATTTACCATTACACTTGTCACTTTTTCAATAGAGAAAATATCCTTAATAAAATTCGGTGCATCATTAAGATTTCCATTTCTTTGAAATGAAATATTATAATTTTGAGAGATAATTTCAGAGTTTGTAATAAATTTTAGTGAAAGCGGATTGGGAGTTTCTTCTGTTTGAATAAACATGGTGTCATTAAAATTACTTACTAAGTATAGTGTAGTAGTTGAGAGGAAAAGTCAAGTATTTAAGTATTGCGGTACAGTTTTTTGATAACTTTCTAAGTTACCAATAAGTTCATCAATATTAATATCTTTTTTGGTTTGAATATTGTTATACTTCAAGGTTTCAACTTGATCTGGAGTTAATAAATATATACCAAAGAAATTGATAATTTTTGCATAAAATTTTGCCACGGAAAATGGTAATTTAATTAAGAACCTTTTGCGTTTTTTTATTTTTAAAATATATTGTAGAATGTTCTTAAAAGAGATAACATCTACACCGCACGCAACATAGCAAATATTTTTGTAATTTTGATGATTTTTCGCTAAAAACACCACAGATTTCGCAACATCATTTACAGAAATTGGCTGAAATAATGTACTTCCTCCACCAATTAATGGTAAAAACGGTAAGAACCTTGAAAGTTGTGCAAACAAATTAAAAAAGTTATCATCTTTTCCAAATATTATACTCGGTGAAATAATGTTATAACTTTTTGCATTATTTTTAATTGCATATTTTCCTTCAAGTTTTGTTTTTCCATAAATTGTTGTTTTGTGTGATATTTCAACACCGCATGCAGAAATATGAATAATGTGACCATTAAAATTTTGAGCAAGAAACAATGGAAAATCAGCATGAAATTTTTGGAAATCCCCCATATTTTTTTCATATAGTTTGCCAATTAAATTAATTGCAATGTCAAAACTCTTTGTTTCATTTTTTAAAACATCTTGATCAAAAATATCAAAAGTTTTGATTTTTACAGAATTGCCAAATATACTATACGCTTTTTTGATATCACTGCATACAATTGTAGGACTTATATTATGTTTATGGAATTCTTGAACAACATTTCTACCAACAAAACCACTTCCACCAAATATTATAACATTCATAAATATTGTTAACAATTTTTTGCTTTGTCTGTTACACCATTTACATAATTTTTTATGATATTCAATTCTTTTACAAATTCATCACCTTGAAAGCCTGTAATATCTTCAATTTTTACCTGTTTATTATATTCTTGTAAATATTCACAAGCAAGAGGAAGGTATGACCAATGCCATTTTTCTTCATTGTATCCCGCTCTATTGGGTTCCTCTTCTTTTGAAGTATAAACTTGATAAAAACCATATTTGTTTGCATTTTGTGTGAGCCATTTGTATCCATTTTCTCCTTTTTCAAGATTGTTTGAAATATCCCAAAAGTCCAAGTCTGTTCCCCAGTGATGACGAGACGCCATTGGCATGGCAACAAATTCTAAGTTTTGTTTTGTTGCATTTTTTGATGAAAGTGTATTATTCCATTTTCTATTCCAAACTTTTATTTGATGTGGAAGGTTTCTTGTTCCGGAAAGCAGAACTAAATTTGCCCCATCTTGCTGTGCATGTTTATACATTTTCATATATTGCTTATATGTTTCTTTTTGAAGATAAACATCTTGCACTGTAAGATAGCTATCCACCTTAACAAAACTGCTATCTTGAATATATTCAAACTGACCTGTTAAAAATTGCTTTGTAATACCGTTATCCAAGATTGAATGTTTTTTTACAACACATGAGCTTAAAAAACACAAAATTATTAAAAATATCTTCATATATTAAGAAGAAAATTTCGACAAACTAAATATATTTCTTTCGATTCCTTCCTTGAGGCCTTCGGCTTAAAAATTTTAACTTCCACAAATATTTGTTTTAGTTTTTTAATTTGCCCTTCCAGCCCTTCTCCTTGAAATACTTTTGCAACAAAGCTTCCGTTTGCTTTTAAATTTTTAAGAACAAATTCCGTTTCAATTTCAAGAACGAACATGATACGAAGGTGGTCAACAGTTTGCATGCCGGTTGTGTTTGGGGAGATATCACTAACGATAACATCAAATTTTTTGCCATTATTAAGTTCCAATGCTTGATTTTGAATATTTTCGTCAAGAAAATCTCCTTCTAAAAACACTGCATTTGTAAGAGGTTGTGTTTCAAGTAAATCAATACCGATAACCTTATTTTTTGTGAATTTTACTACAACTTCTGACCAACTTCCCGGTGCACAACCTAAATCAAGAACCGATGAATATGGCTTAATTATTTCAAACTTTTCCTGAATTTCAATCAACTTAAATGCACTTCTTGCTCTGTAACCAAAGGCTTTTGATTTTTGAGTGAATTCGTCGTTAATGTGTCTACTTAACCATTGCCTTGAAGAAGTAGTCAGTTTTTTATTTTCTACAACGTTTGATCTAACACGCACAGTTTTTCCGGTATTTTCAATGTGAAAGTTTTTTAAAATAATACTCGGTTTTTTGGGTGCTTTTTCTTTCATTGTTATTTAAGATATTGTTTCAACACTTTAATAAAACCTAGTTTGTTTAGCGAATATAAATGTGTGGAATTATAACCGATTTTTTCTAAAAAATGTAATTGTTCAACAACAAAATTAACGGCTTTTTCTTCACTTTCAGCGAGTTTAAAAACGGATTCGGGTATTTTTGCATAACATTTTTGAGCAAAACCCAGTGTTTGTTTTGATGGTATAATTAAACCAACCGTCATTTCATTTGTAATAGTATTTGCTTTTATTTTTTGGTAAAAATCCTCAAAAAAATAATTTTCAAAACAAAATTGAGAAATAAATCTGTCAGCTCCACCTGCAATTTTTTCTTTTAACATTGTGATTTCGTCTTCTACACCGTGCCTTGGTTCTGGAAAACACGCTGCAACAATTTTAATTTGTGGAAACTGCTTTTTGATGTCTGTAATTGCTTCAGAAGTATTGTTATAGCCATTTTGTACTTGTATTGCGGTCGGATCCCCTTTTATTACAAGAATCTCCCTAATTCCAGTGTTATAAAATTTTGCAACATAATTTAATACTTCACTTTTTTCAAGGCCAGCACATGAAAGATGTGCTGTAATATTTTGCGGCTCAATAATATTTTTTTCTATAATAGCGTTTATGAATGCGAGGGATTTATCTTTTTTGCTACCGGCTGCCCCATGAGTAATTGATATTTTTTGGATTGGAAAATTCTGAACATACTCTTTAATTATATTGCATGTTTCTTGAAAAAGATCTTCCGTAGGTGGAAAGAATTCCACACTAAATTTTATGGACATTTCTACAAAAATTATACTGCACTTGGTTAAATAAAGTAGAATTGTCAAGTTTTAAAATTAATGCACTAATGCACTCTTGCTTGACTTTACAATTAATTCAATTTGCACAACTTTTTTCAAATTACTACATTTTATGTTTAAATGGAATATTATTGTAATTTTATTTACACTCAATGTATTTGCAGAAGATGAACAAATAGACACAAATACCCTAGAGATCGTTAAAACAGCAGAAACAACTCAAAGTGTGGAAAAGTCTGAACAACATGTAAATAATGTAAATCTTATACCAGAAGATAATGCAATTACCATAGAACAAGCACCAATAACAAAAATAGAGGAAAGTATATCACATGAAAATCAGTACATTGATAGCACAAAGCAATCCTTACAAAACACCAAAATACCATTCGAAATTAATGCTAATTTAACATATTCACAACTAAATTACAATATGTTAACATACGCAGATTCCATTTTAAAATGGAGGGATACCAAAGGTTTTGGAGGTGATTTGTCTGTTACTGCAAATATTACGAACAAATTCAGTGTGATTGGAGGTTTTTCCCAAACTAAGCTTTCAGGCGGCGTAATGAGTGATTACGATATGGCAAATTCATACCCAAATAGCGGGGTATTTAGTGAATCTCAAAGCATGAGTGGAAATATTAAAAATATTTCATTTCTTCTTGGGTATGATTTTAAAACCAACTTAAAAAATACATTTACAGGTTTAATTGGTTTTAGGCAATACAATTTAGCACTTAACCCTACAAATATTTACCAAGTTCAGGTTAATCTGGATAATAATACTGCAGGATTGGGTTACTATGGAGGTGCATCTCAAGACACAAAAATGGTCACAAAAGGCTTGCAAATTGGTTTTAATTACGAACGCAGAACTTCAGAAAACCACAATTATAGCGTATTTACTTCGGTATTTTTACCAACCAACTTTTCCAGTGTACAATATAATTGGGGTTATAATGACGACGAACAATGGGATTGGAAGTTAAATAACTCTGGAATTGAACCATTTGAAAACTTTGGGTTGAATGTTAAGCTTCAAAGCCAAGTTAAAGTTTCACAAAATATATGGTGGAATTATTACGCCTTTTTAAATACAATAATGGTGAAATCTTCAACGGAAGTTGACAGAAAAAATAATGGTGCAACAATTTATACCATAGGAAATGCAAAAAATGCAAGAATGAACCAATTTGGTATTGGAACGGGAATTTCTTTTAAATAAAAGTTCTTGACATTTTAAAAAACATAATTTTGAGAACTGCACACAGTGGGGGCTTAGCTCAGCTGGCTAGAGCATCTGCTTTGCAAGCAGAGGGTCAGGAGTTCGAATCTCCTAGCCTCCACCAGTTCTTATTTTTTTGATCTTTTGTAAAGAGTGTTGTATAAATCATTATGAAAATTGGTCCAGTAGAGATTACTTATGATGATTTACAGAAATTCTTTCCATATCTTATCACTGTATTTGCGTGGTACACTAAAATAATACACAACAAAGTGGCTTTAATCTTATTTATATCCATTTTTATTATACTTTTATTGCTAAAACTCATAAAATCATTTCTTAATAAAAAATATTGTCCATGGTGTAATTTTGATGAGTATTACTATTTTGAAGCCGGTCATAATGGCAGAAAGTATATATGTAGTAACCCGGATTGCTGTAAAACATTTTTAATATCTGACCGCACTGGTAGAGTGTACAAAGTCAACTAATTTCCCAATACAGCCATCACGGGTGCGTGGTCTGATGGTCTCTCCATTGCACGGAATTCTTGCAGAACAGACATTTTCCGTACAAGTTTTTGAGCATTATGCGGTAATAAAATGTGGTCAATTCTCATTCCTCGGTTAGCGGTGAAGCCACCACGGCGGTAATCCCACCAGGAAAATCCGTTATCTTCTGGATTTAATTGGCGGTATGCATCTGGCATTTCTTGCATGAAATCCCGCAAAATTTCCCGCTCCCGTGGAAGAAAGCCGGTATTAAGTGCACAAGTTTTTGGGTTATGAACATCAATTTCTTCCGGAGCTATGTTATAGTCTCCACCAAAAATTAGGGTTTCACCTTGCGTTATTAGTTTGTTACAATGAGACTTTAAATCTCTATAAAATGCTTCTTTATACTTAAACCTTTCAGTTTCATAAACATGCAAGCCCATATCTGCTTCTTTTGCAGAAACTCCGCCGTTTGGTATATAAATTGAAGCAACTCTGTATGCACCGTTCGGAACGGAAATTACTGCCTCAATGTAACGAGCCTCCAAGTTAGGTCTACCTTCCTGCTTGTAGAGTTCATTATGTGTGGAAATGCTATCATGCGGAAATTTAAACGAAACATCTTCAAGTGGATATTTTGAAATTAATGCAACGCCATTATAGGACTTCATTCCCGAAACTGCTACATTGTAACCAAGTTCATTAATTGCATCAATTGGAAATTGTTCATTAACACACTTAATTTCTTGAAGCATTACAACATCTGGTTTTACCTTTTGAAGCATATGCACCAAGTGTTCCAACCTTGTTTTAACTGAATTTACATTCCATGTTATTATTTTCATTAGTTTATTCTAAAATACTTTATAATATGCTTTTTTTGAATTGAGGAAGCAACTTTTTCAATTTTGCAAAGGTTTTTGATATTTACTTCAACACCCCTCTCATCTCCTCCAACTCCCTTTTTGAAAGCCCTTCACCTTGAATTTCAACGCCGCTTAAAAGTTTTTTCAAAACCTCAATTTGCTTTCTTGAAAATGTATGAGCATGTAAAACATGTTCTTCAAAGGCACCATACGCCATTGGGCACCACTGCTTTACAATTTCTGCAAGCTTTTCTGCATAAACACGAATCTCATACTGTGCATGCGGGTGAATGCGAAGCTTTATGAAGTGTAGAAGGTTGTGAAGGTCAATCTTCCAGTACCATTCCGTGTACATGTTGAGCGGAAGCACACCCCGCGCAATTTCTCTGGCAATACCTGTTTCATTTTCACCACCAAGAAGGATTTTATAATTTTGATACGCTTGTTTTGAGCTCTCTTCCATTAATTTTTGTGTACTTTGCGCTTCTTTGGTTGAAATTTCACCACCTCTGCATTGTTTATTTTGAGCCGACTGCGGTGCAATGTTTTCAATTTCAGGAATATAGTATTCTTCCGGTAAAATAGAATACCTTGCCGAACATTCATTTACATTCGCCGTGCGGTGGCGAATCCACTGCCTTGCAATAAAAATCGGCAATTTAATATGCAACTTAATTTCACACATTTCAAA
>JAURNI010000101.1 GCA_030830305.1 Alphaproteobacteria bacterium
ATTGAACAATGTGAACAGGGGGTTGATTACTTCACAATTCATGCGGGGGTGCGTTTGCCATTTATTCATTTAACGGAAAACCGTATTACAGGGATTGTTTCCCGCGGCGGGTCAATTATGGCGAAGTGGTGTCTTGCCCATCATAAAGAAAACTTTCTCTACACAAACTTTGAGGAAATCTGCCACATAATGAAGCAGTATGATGTCTCGTTTTCACTTGGGGACGGTCTTCGTCCCGGTTCAATTGCAGACGCAAATGACGAGGCACAGTTTTCAGAATTAAAAACTCTTGGTGAACTTACGCAAATTGCATGGAAGCATGATGTTCAAACCATGATTGAAGGTCCTGGGCATGTTCCGCTTCATTTAATAAAGGAAAACATGGATGAACAGCTTCAGCACTGTTTTGAAGCACCGTTTTATACTCTTGGCCCTCTTGTAACGGATATTGCTCCTGGTTACGACCACATAACCTCTGCAATCGGTGCTGCAAACATCGGTTGGTATGGTACTGCTATGCTTTGTTATGTTACGCCGAAGGAACACCTTGGTTTGCCAAACAAACATGATGTGAAGACAGGAGTGATAACCTATAAAATTTCTGCCCATGCTTCAGATTTAGCCAAAGGCCACCCGCTTGCACAATTACATGATGATGAACTTTCAAAAGCACGGTTTGAATTTCGCTGGGAAGACCAATTTAATCTTTCGCTTGACCCTGAAACCGCAAGAGCATTCCACGATGAAAC
The DNA here is from genome assembly GCA_030830305.1 of Alphaproteobacteria bacterium. Classification (GTDB taxonomy): domain Bacteria; phylum Pseudomonadota; class Alphaproteobacteria; order Rickettsiales; family Deianiraeaceae; genus CAJQOT01. The sequence continues at coordinate 750 of JAURNI010000101.1, forward strand.
TCTTCCAGCACAAGGGGCAAAACTTGCACACTTTTGTTCAATGTGCGGGCCGAAGTTTTGTTCGATGAAAATTTCTCAAGAAGTGCGTGATTACGCCGCAAAGAAACGAGAAGTTGAAGAAGGAATGGCGGAGAAATCTAAAGAATTTAAGGAAAAAGGCGGTGAAGTTTACCTTAAACAAGAATAAAAAGTATAAGAAAGTAATATATGTACGCCCAATCGTATTATTGATGGGCGTTATTTATGTTAAAACAAGTAAGAAACACCTACATTTGCAGAAGCAAATTTCAAATCAGCTTTACTATTAACGCTGACAGCAACACCGTCACCATAATTAGTAATAGAACTACTAGTGGTCTTCGTTGATACGGTATAACCTAAATCAGCAAAAAGTTGAACATTTTCATGAATCTTGAATTTTGAACCAACTGCTAGACCAAACAGCATAAAAGATTATTTATTTTAATAAAACATTAAAATAAATAAGATGCACCAATGTTTATGGTAAAATAGGTGAAATCTATTTTATGTTTTGTATTATCATAACTGGTGTTCTTGAAGGAGCTTCTTGCGAGGCCTGTATAGCGAATATCACCAAATAAGGCAATGTGTTGATGTATGTCAAGTTTGGTTCCTGCTCTAACTTGGTAAGATGCTGCGGATTTAATGAGGTAACTTATTCCGTTTGTTTCTATATTAGAATTGGCAAAACCAAGACCGATGCCGACATAAGGTCTTAATGTTTCCGATGGAACGGGAAAGTTATGTATTAAATTAAATAATGTAATACTGTGGTTAGCTCTATAGTCGGATTCTTTGAATTTTGAGGAAATGTTGGTGTGGGAAATTTCATAAGAAGAATTACCCTATACCAATACCATATTGACTACCAATTTAAGATCTTTGTCTTTTGCTGAAGTGGAAGATTTGGAAGATATTGTAGTTCCTGCAAAACTTGAAAGGTAGGCGCCGTCTTTTGCGTGTGCAGTATTGAAAAGTGTAACTATGGTAAATACGACGGGTATAATAAACTTTTGATATGGTTGTATATATAGTATGGATAAACTAACGAATATCCCCGTGTAAGGAGAAATTATATGTCAAGTTTATTTTTACTTGACACTCGTAATTCATAAAATATTATTACAAAATACAATTTTTATTTTATGCAAGGGGTTAGAAAGTTAAATGAGAATACATCTTTTAACAGAAATATTTATGGTTTTTCCCAAATAGAGCAGGAAATCATTAAAGACTTATTAACGAAAAAAATTATAGATGAGCAACAACTTGAAATTGTTGCACAAGAATACAAAAAAAGAAAACAAGACTTGCCTGCAATTTTGGTATCATTTGGTTTTGTGAATAACTTTATAATGCAGGATATCCTTAAGAAAAAGTATAATGTTGAGGATATTTCGCTTGATGGATTCGTCCCGGATATTTCTTTAATGAGGAGTGTTCATAAAACCACAATGGTGGCTAACCGATTTGTTCCGTTTAACATTCAAGAAGATGTTATTTTTATTGCAACTTCGAATCCGAAAGATACAAAAACAATTGATACCATTCGCGTTTCGTTTGGAAATAAGTATAAAATTAAATTGTTTTATGCTCAAGCAGAAGATATTATACATTTTATTTCATCTGCATATATTATTGCGGAAAATAGGTTGGAAAAATCAATAGTAAAGCTGCAAGAAGATGTTTTTTTTACAGAAGAGGGTAAGGGTGCGGCAAGGGTTGAAGAAAATAGTATTGTTGAGTTTATTAATTCGTTACTTGAAGATGCAACATTAAAGGGAGCATCGGATATTCACATTGAACCGCAGGCGCAGTTTATTCGTGTTCGTTACAGGATTGACGGCAAATTGATGAGCATGATCCACATTCATAAAAAATTTTGGAATGCTATTGTTGTGCGTGTAAAGGTTATTTCAAATATGAACATTGCAGAATCGAGAAAACCACAGGACGGTCGTATTGAAATGAATATTTCTAGTAGAACGGTTGATTATCGTCTTTCGTGTCAACCTGGTATTTATGGGGAAAAGTTTGTGATTAGGATTTTGGATAAATCAAAATCTTTAATGACGCTTGAACAACTTGGGTTTTCGGACTGGAACTATCGTAAGATGAAATATACAATTGAAAGACCGTCAGGGATTACAATTGTAACAGGACCAACAGGTAGTGGAAAAACCACAACACTTTATTCAATTCTTGGTTACTTAAACAATGTTGACACAAACATCATGACTCTTGAAGACCCTGTGGAATATACGGTGCCGCTTGTGTTTCAAACTCAAGTAAAAGATGGAAGTATGTTTGATTTTGCCAGTGGTGTTCGTTCGTCAATGAGGCAAGACCCCGATATTCTTTTAATTGGTGAGATTCGTGACCATGGAACGGCGGAAGCGGCAATTAGGGCATCGCTTACCGGGCATAAAGTTTTGACAACTCTTCACACCGTTGATTCTGCAACAACAATTCAAAGGCTTGTTGATATTGGTATTGATAGATACATGATTTCCGGAAACTTGGATTCTGTGGTTGCACAAAGATTGGTTAGAAAGTTGTGTGTTTCATGTAAGAAACCGCATAGCGGAGACTATACTCCTGTTGAAAGAGAAATTATTGAAAAGTATCGTCGTTTAATGAAAGCGAATTCTAAAATTTATCAACCAAGTGGTTGTAAGGATTGTCGTAATACTGGTTATCGTGGAAGAACGACGGTTGCGGAAATTTTGCATGTTACTCCGGAAATTGATAATGCAATTCTTCAGGGTGCAACAAAGCATAAAATTATTAAAATTGCAAAAGAGCAAGGTTTTAGAACGATTCAAGAAGATGCGATGTATCGTGTTTTTGAAGGTGTGGTTTCAATTGATGAAATTAGAATGGCGGTATCGTTAATTTAATATTTGTATTATATGCCTTTTAAAATGATGACATTTCCATGTTCATTTCAAAATGGTGGAAAACAACCTGTAAATTTTTATATAGGTC
>JAURNI010000102.1 GCA_030830305.1 Alphaproteobacteria bacterium
GGGAAATGTTTGGTGTTAAAGCAAAGTAAAATGGAATTATCTACAAAAACAATATGCAGGATAATCAAGAATTGAGCAGTCAAGAGCAAGAAAATACTAAAAAAAAAAAAGAAGGTTTTTTTGCCGAGCTTAAGAAAAGCGGTAGTAAATTAATAGGTATCATATTTATTGCCGTAATAGTTGGTGGGGTTATTGGTTCCGGCATTGGGGCAGTTATTGGTTTTGCAATATTTGCCGGTATTGGTCTTCTTGTTACATGGATTAAAGGTGGTGGATTAGGAAAAGCTTGGAATGGAATTAAAAGTTTTTTTGGTTCCAAGGAAAACGAAAAAACTCAAGAATTAAGTCAAAATGAAGACATAACGCAAAGTAACAATGTTGATACAACAGTTTCAAATACAATAAGAAAACATACGAGTAACTTGGAAGATAAAATAACTACACACGATGATAATCAATTTCTTCAAGAAAATAAACCACAGAATAATAAAGAAAATTATGATCCAAGTCTTGAAGGAAATCTTGTTAATTTTAATAATGAGATGTACTTGCCAAATCATCAAGAAGTGCCGCAGGTTAATGTTGATAGTTTGTACGCAATGGAAAATGAACATGAACAATCTCTTAAAAACCAAGGATTTTATGATGTTAATCCGGAGTTGTACCAAGGTTTAGATGAATTTGAGCCTGAGGATTACGCCGAAAACGAACCAATTAAAGATTTTGGGAAAGCTTCAGAAAGGGAAAAAGAGTTAAAACGCGAAGCATTGCAAAACGCAAGGTTGCGAGCATAGTGGTGGCCAGAGCCGGAATCGAACCGGCGACACAAGGATTTTCAGTCCTTTGCTCTACCGACTGAGCTATCTGGCCATCAACAACGGTTTCCTGTTTTTTTAAATCTTAATTGTCAAGATATTTTCATTTTTTCTTAAAATAAACAATTGATTTTTCTATAAATATATTTCCATTTCTGAAATAAAAATGTATCTGAAATGAAAGAAATTGTTATTGTAAAAGCCGGTGGAACAAATTTTGCTTCAATTGAAGATGCAATGGACAGGTTGGGATGTAAAGTTTTTTATGCCCACAATGAAAAAGACATTATTAATGCGGCAAAAGTTCTGATACCGGGTGTTGGGTCAATAAACGCAAGTGCAGAGAGTATTGCAAGTTTGAAAGATGTTGTGAAAAATCTCAAACAGCCTGTACTGGGTATTTGCCTTGGAATGCAGATGCTATTTGAAAAATCTCAGGAAAATTTAGAAGTAGGAGGGTTTAGTGTTATTAATGAGCAGATTGTACATTTACCAAATGATGTCACTGCCCCACATACAGGTTGGAATAAGCTAATTTTTCAGAACAAACAAAGTATTTTTGCAGAAATTCCTAGTGGATATGTTTACTTTACTCACTCTTATTATGCTCCGTTTGGTGAGTATACTCAAAGTTATTGTGAATACGGTAATTATAAAATTTCTGCCATTATACAAAAAGCAAACTTTTATGGTTTCCAATTTCACCCAGAGCGTTCAGGAAGTTATGGTCTGGAATTATTAAAACAATTTATTCAAAAAGCATGAACATTCAAGTGATACCATCTGTTGATATTTTAAATGGTAAGGTCGTTCGTTTATTTCAAGGCCAATATAATAAAGTAACGGAATACACACAAACTCCATTTGAGGCAGTTAATTCTTTTGTTAAGCATGGTTTTAATTTGGTACATGTTGTTAATCTTGACGGTGCGAAATCTGTGTACAACGAGGCAACAGAAAATGCGATTGAGGAAATTCTTAGTCTTGATTGTAAAATTCAAATTGGTGGAGGCGTTCGTTCGCTTGAAGCGGCAAAAAAATATGCAAATCTTGGTGCTAAGGTTGTGCTTGGAACTGTATGCGTGAAAAGTCCGTCTTTAACACATGAAATTATTGCAAATATTGGGGAAGAAAATACCATTCTTGCTTTTGATTGTAAAGAAAACGGGCATGGAAATTACGAAGTAATGGTGAATGGTTGGCAAGAAGGAAATCAAACATTTCTTGAGGAAATGCTTAAGCTTTATTCAAAATATAGAATCTCAATTTTATGTACTGATATTTCCGTTGATGGTACTCTTACTTCCCCAAATTTTGCGCTTTATAGATGGATTAAGTCACATTTCCCAAAATACTTCTTACAAGCTTCCGGCGGAATTTCTTGTATTGAGGATATTATCAAGTTACAAGAAGATAAAATTAATGGTGTAATTGTTGGAAGAGCAATCCATAATGGTTTAATTTCAATGCAGGAACTTTCAAAAATTTCTTGACATACCTTTGTTTATTTTATTCCTTTAATGGTAAGTGTAAATTTAATATGGCAGGCAGTAGTTCAAAGTCTTTCGCAACAAAGGCTGTTCATGTAGCAAGAGACCCAAAAAAACAACACGGTTGTGTTAATAATGGTATTTTTCAAAGTTCCACACTAGTTTTTGATACTTATGAAGATTTTATCTTTGCAGACAGAATTTATTATAATAAAGAAAAACTGAATGTTCGCCAAAGAACATACGGGCGTAACGGTACAGAAACAATTTTTGACTGTGAAGAAGCAATAGCAGAATTATATGGTGCAAATTATGCAAAGATGACATCTTGTGGATATTCAGCTATTTTAGTGGCATTAAATGCTTTTTGTTATGCCGGTGCACATGTCTTGATGTCCGATGGTGTGTATGGACCAACACGAAGCCTTTTACAAAAAACTCTTGCACGGTATGGTGTTGAATATACTTTTTACCACCCGACAATCTCCATTAAAGAACTTGAAAATCTAATTAAACCAAATACAAAAGTAATTTACATGGAAAGTCCATCTTCTTTGACATTTGAAGTTCAAGATGTTGTATCTATTGTAAAACTTGCAAGAAAGTACAACATTAACACAATCCTTGATAATACATTTTTTACTTCTTATTATTTTAAACCGTTTGAATATGATGTTGATGTTATTGTGGAGGCATGCACAAAATATTTTTCCGGTCATTCAGATATAATGGCAGGTGTTGTTGTGTTTAATGAAAATCTTTCAAATAAAATTATAACTTCTTACCGTGAAATTGGTGCAAATACAACAGCCATAAATGCTTACTATGTTTTGCGCGGTATTCGTACACTTAAAGTTAGGTTAGATGCTCATAAGATTGCAGTTGATGAAGTGATAGAGGCGATTAAAGGTCATGAAAGAATAACAAATGTTTTGCATCCGTCTCAAAAAACAATCCCTGGTCATGAGTTTTTTAAAAAACAATGTACAGGCTATACTAGTCTTTTTTCAATTGTTTTAGATAAAAACTATTCACATAAAGTGATGTCTAAATTTTTTAATAGACTCCAATACTTTGGAATTGGTTATTCATGGGGTGGATATGAATCTTTAGTAATTCAGTTTCCAGATGATTTAGCAAAAATGAGAATTTCGTCGTTGATTGGTAGTGAAAATACATGTGTGCGTGTGTATATTGGTCTTGAGGATACAAAAGATCTTATTCAAGATTTGAAAACATCACTTGATTTACTGTAGATTCAGTTAATAACAAACTATAGAAAAAACTGGAGAGATTTCGCAACCCCTCCACTTTTTTGTAACTAACCAATTCTTTCTTATTTTTTGCTTGGCAAGGAAGAGAACCAAGTGTAACTAACTAATTTAAGAAGAGGATATTTCCGTCAATCTTATATAAGAGTATAAGCGTTTGATCTAAAAAAGTCTAATATATTGTATAAATAATAGTCGTGACTAATATTTAAAATTTAAATAAATGTCTTTGTTTAAATTTTTTCTTCTGAAATCAATTCTTTCAAAAGAAACAAACTATAATTTTTTAATAATTCTTCAAATGCTTGAAAAACTTCAATTTTGTATTCATTTAATGGATCCTTCTGGGCATAAGAACGCAAGTGAACGCTTTGTTTAAGAGTATCTACTGTGTATAAATGTTCTTTCCAAAGAGTATCTAAAATTGAAATAGAAAAGTAGCGTGCTTTTTCTTGGTACTCCTCTTCTTTGTATTCTCTAAAATATCTTGTTATAAGTTTTGCTTCTAGAGTTTCACCTATTTCATTTTCTACTAATTTTTCTAATTTTTCTTTAATTTGTGTGCTTTCCGTGTAGTTTTCAGAGCATACCTTTTTTATTGTAGCAATGATGTTACTTTCAATTGTTTTTTTGTCGTCAATTAAATCCATGCGTTTTTGGTATACAATTTTACGCTGGGTATTCATGATGTCATCGTATTTAATAAGATTTTTACGAATTTCAAAGTGCTGTGCTTCAATTTTACCTTGAGATTTTAATATTACACGATTCAACCATGGGTGTTGAATTGATTCTCCTTCTTTAAATCCAAAAGTTTTGAGCATTGATTTTAACTTGTCTCCGCCAAATATTCTAAGCAAATCATCTTCAAGGGAAAGAAGAAATTGTGTTTTACCAATATCACCTTGTCTGCCACTTCTTCCGCGAAGCTGGTTATCGATACGACGAGATTCGTGTCTTTCAGAGCCGATCACAAGTAGACCTCCTGCTGCTTTGACTTTATTTGCTTCAAGTTCATGTTCTTCTTTAATTTTCTTAATGATATCTTTTTTATGTTCTTCGTCTTGAATGTATCTTACTTTTTTAGAAATCTTTTTTTCAAGAGATCCACCCAGAATTATATCAGTTCCACGCCCGGCCATATTTGTTGCAATGGTGATTGCTCCTAATTTTCCTGCATCTGCGATAATTTCTGCTTCTTTTTCGTGTTGTTTTGCATTTAAAACATTATGTTCTAACTTATGTTTTGTAAAAAGTGCAGACAATTTTTCCGATTTACCAACGGATGCTGTGCCAATTAAAACAGGTTGACCTTTTGCATTTGCTTCTTTAACTATATCAATGATAGAGTTAAATTTTTCATCTTCCGTACGGTATACAACATCGTCCTCATCAATTCTTTGCAATGGTTTATGTGTTGGAATTGAAACCACAGAAAGATTGTAAATCTCATGAAATTCATGTGCTTCCGTTGAAGCTGTTCCGGTCATTCCTGAAAGTTTTTCATACATTCTGAAGTAATTTTGGTATGTAATTGATGCTAAAGTTTGAGACTCCTGTTGAATTGGAACGCCGTGTTTTGCTTCAATTGCTTGGTGGAGTCCGTCTGAATATCGACGACCGTCCATAATTCTACCTGTGAATTCATCGATAATCATCACTTCTTTGTTGCGGATAAGATAATCAACATTTTCCTTCAAGGTTTTTGCTGCTTTAAGAGCTTGATTAATGCCGTGAATGATGTGGTTATTGCGAATTTGAATGTGAAAATCTTGTGTTGAGTATAAAGATTCATCTTTACTAAGAACGCCGACTTTTTGAAGGAAGTCATCAATTTTTTGGTATCCTATGTCTGTAATATAAACACTTTTGTGCTTTTCTTCAATTTCATAATCTTCTTCGGTAAATGTGCGAACGATGTCTCGTGCAAGAATGTATATATCGCCCGATTGTTCCACGGGGCCTGAAATAATTAACGGTGTTCTTGATTCATCAATTAAAATTGAGTCAATTTCGTCAACAATTGCAAATGAAAGACCGTGTTTTGTAAGTGTACACTCGTGAATTGAGCGACGCATGTTGTCCCTAAGATAATCAAATCCTATTTCATTATTTGTAATGTAAATAATATCTGAATCATATTTTTCTGTTCTATCATGGTGAGGGGTATCACTTGTGATAAAATCACATTTCATACCAAGAACATCAAACAGAGGTTGCATTGAGGTGCCGTCTCTGCGAGCGAGATAGTCGTTTGGTGTAACGATATGTACAGGTTTATCTGTGAGTGCGTTTAAGTACGAAGGAAGAGTTGCTACAAGTGTTTTACCTTCACCGGTTGACATTTCCGTAATTTTTCCATCATGAAGCACCATTCCACCAATAAGCTGAACATCGTAATGTTTCATTCCAAGTGTTTGTTCCGAAGCCGCTTGTACCAACGCAAATGCTTCCGGTAGTAATGAATTTAAGTTCTCTCCATTCTTAATCCTGTTTCGAAATTCATTGGTTTTTGTTTCAAAATCATCTTCTTTGAAGTTTTTAAATTCTTCATAAAATTTGTGAATTAAAGGAAGCTTTTCTTTGTAATTAGTAAGAATTCTTTCATTGCTTGAGCCGAAAACTTTGGCAAGTAATTTAAACATAATATTTTATATTTCTTTTGAATAAGTTTGAGCATCGGAAATCTTTTGAATAGACCCAAGTGTTATATCGTTTGTTCTGCGGTAATGAATAATTAAAATTGCAAGACCGATTGCAATTTCAGCCGCTGCAACGGTTAAAATAAATATTACAAAAACTTGTCCAATTGGGGAGTTGTTAAAGGAGGAAAAAGCAACAAAATTTAAATTTACAGCTAAAAGCATAATCTCGATTGTAATAAGAATACTGATAATGGATTTTCTGTTATATAAAATACCAAAAATACCAATTGAAAAAAGCGCACTTGATAAAATCAAAAAATGTGAGAGTGGAATATCAAACGATAGCATACCTTTTGGTAAAAAGATTTTGCTTGTTTAAATGCACACAAAAATGAATGTCAAGAGTATATTGATATATACTATACCAAATGTTTTTGGTGTATTGAAAATATCTACAAGATTATAACACGAAAAGAGAATATATAATAGTGCAATAGTAATAATTGTGATGTTCTTGATGTTAAAGTTTGTGCGGTTATTGTGGAATTTAATAAGTAGCGTGATAAGTGTAAACGGTAAAAGAATTGTTGCAAAAGAAGGCATGAAGCGTTCATTGATTTCTTTTAAAAGTGTGTTACTTGGGTCTTTTTTGTATTCTTTGATTAAATCCGGGGTTGTAAGGTAGTCTGAATCTGTTGATTTTTCGCTTTCAGTAAAGAAATCTATTTGTGTTTCCAAAGTTTGAAATTTTACAAGAGTTTCTGAATTTTCGTTAATTGTTAAAATTGTTGCATTGTTTGCATTGATTCCGACCATCTTATTATTTGACCATGTTTCTTGAATATTGCCTACAAAAACGAATTCTCCATCTTTTGTTTTTTGATGAATCAATGTAAGTGGAATATGTTTTAGGATATCTTTTGGAGATGTAATAATCGTTAAGTTACCAAAGGTTTTTATTGTATCCGGTACAAAAAAGTTTTGAATTTTTTCTTTTATTATTGAATCTTGTACTTCTTCTCTAATTTTAGATGTTTTTGGAAGTATAAATGATGATGCGTAAAGCATAAGAATGGCAATTGGTACTGTGATAATCATGTGTGTTGTTGCTATTTTAAGGTTTGTTAATTTTGCATTTTGAAGAACTGTAATTTGTGATGTCGATAAAAAAGAATTAAAAACATTGGCAGCAGCAACTGTAGACGCAAACGGTGTTAGTGTGAAAAGTACATAGGGAATAATATGAAAGGAGATTGTAATAAGATTTTGTAAATCCACTGAAGATTCCCTTGTTAGTCTTTGTGCAATGTTTAGGGTTTTTATTGATATAATAATTGCGGAAAGAAATAACAGAGTTCGTAAAAAAGATGCAAAGTAAGTTATAGCAATGTACCTTTGATATTTCTTCATGAATTTTCTTGCAATTTGTTTTATTTTAGTTCAATTCAATTTGAATTTTCAAGGAAAAAATGAGAGTACGCACAAGAATAGCACCGTCTCCAACCGGTTTGCTGCATATTGGAACGGCAAGAACTGCGTTGTTTAATTATCTTTTTGCAAAAAAGTATGGTGGAGAATTTTTGCTCCGTATTGAAGATACCGATGTTGCAAGAAATACAAAAGAAAGCTATGATGCAATTACGCACGGTCTTGCTTGGCTTGGAATGTATCATGATGAAAAAATCGAATATCAAAGTAAAAGAGGTGAGCTGTATAAAGAGAAAATTGAAGAGCTTGTTAACAAAGGAATGGCCTATTATTCTTATATTCCGGAAGATGATATTGCCATAAAAAAAGAAGAGGCTCAAAGTAATAATCAAAGATATATTCATAGATATTCATCACAAGATGAGGTTAAAATTGAAGGTGTTTCTCCGGTTGTAAGATTGAAAGTGCATACAGGAGTACACATTGTTATTGATGATGCTGTGCAAGGTAGAGTGGTTATTAACACTGATACTATTGAAGATTTTGTTCTTGCAAGGAGCGATGGTTCACCGGTTTATATGTTTGCAGTTGTGTGTGATGATATCGATATGCAAATAACGCATATAATTCGTGGGGTTGATCACCTTACAAATACTGCAAAACAGATTTTATTGTATCAAGCTTTTGGTATAAATTTACCGGTTTTTGCTCATATTCCATTGATTCACGGTGAGGACGGTGGAAAGCTTTCTAAAAGACATGGTGCAATTTCAACTCTTGAGTATAAAAATCAAGGTTATTTACCGGAAGCAATTAGGTCGTATTTACTTCGTCTTGGTTGGAGTAACGGTGATGATAATATTCTAAATGATGAACAGGCAATTTCTGAATTTAATTTGGAAGGAATTGGAAGGTCTCCGTCAAGGTTTGACATTGCAAAACTCCAGAATATAAGTGAATTTTTTATAAAAAACGCAAGTAATGAAAGGCTTATTTCCGTTTTAGAGAAAGATTATAATTTTGATTTTTCTTCTATCATTAAACCAATTGATGCAATTAATGTTGTAAAAAATCGTTCTAAAACATTGCTTGAATTGATTGAAAGTCTTCTTCTCTTTAAAAGAGAAGTAAAACACGATATTCCACTTGAGCGAGGAAGAGCAAACAAAATTCAAGAATTTATGCTAAGTGTGAATGAAAAGCAGAATCTTCATGATGAATTTAAATTGTTCTTAGAAAAAAACGGATTAAAATTTAAAGATGTTGGCCCCATATTTCGGGCAATGCTTATTGGTTGTACATCGTCAATCGGTATTTTTGAAATTATTTCAGTACTCGGTTTTGAAGAAGCAAAAAATAGAGTTTTATCCTTCAAAAACTTTGGATAAAAATTCTTTGCTGTCTGTTTTTACAAGCCACTTTGGTCCAATATTTTTGGTATAAACAAGTTCTTCTTTAGTGAACCACTTGGCAAACTTTACAAGACCGTTATCGTGATCTTCCCAAAGGTTGTTTTCTCCTTCAATTTGTGGTATGGTTTGTAATGTGCAAAGGAAGTAATGTTCTACTTTGTTAATATTTTCGCCGTAAGAATTTACATCTGCCGTTTCTGTATAATGACAAACCTTTACTAAAGGACCAACTTCAACTTCACAACCAAGTTCTTCGAATATTTCTCTTTTACATGTTGTAGGAAGTGATTCAAACCCGTCTAGCCACCCACCTGGAGCATACCAAGTGTTTTTGTTATGGGAAACCAATAACAATTTTTCTTCATGCCAGATAATCCCCCTTGCGGTGGTAATGATACGAACTTTATTCATTTTTTTGAAAAAATCATTTTGCAACTTTTGCTTGACAATAATTTTTATTGCAAGCATTTTTATGTGGATTTTTGTGTTGTCTTGGAATGTTTTTTCTGAAAAGTTTATTTTTGTTTGCATTGTTATCTTTTGGTGTTTTTGCAGGTGAAAGTAAAGTCGTTGGTATTGTTTTAAACAAATGGGACAAAGAAGATATTGAAAAAAATAATTATTCTTCGTTTAGTAAAAACGAATTCTATTCAAATGGAGCACGCTATTCTGATGCAATTAATGAATTGTGTGATGGTGTTTCTGTAATATTCCTAAAACCAGATATTAAAAGCGTTCAAACTTATGCGTCAATTATTGACGGCCTTCTTATTCCAGGAAATACTCCGGATATTAACCCGAAGCTTTATGCTGAAAAACCGATAACGAATCTTATAATTGAAAAGTATCGCAGTGAATTTGAGGTTGCCTTAATTAAAGAACTCTTTAAAAAAAGAAAACCAATTTTAGGAATATGTGCTGGGCACCAGGTAATCAATGTTGCATTTGACGGAACATTATATCAAGATATTCCAACGCAAAAACAAGATGGAAAAATCAACCATAATCCATTCAGTAACGGTTCTGTAACGGTACATGAAGTTGAGGTTTCCAAAGACGCACAGCATTTATTTGGTGGGAATGTAAACCGTTACGCTGTTAATTCTGTGCATCATCAGGGAATTAAAGATATTGCAAAAGGTTTCTCTGTAATTGCAAAAACCGATGATGGTTTAGTTGAGGGAATTCAAATGAAGTCTTATCCATTTTTAGTTGGTGTGCAATGGCATCCTGAATTTCAACTTTCTAAATACGACCAAAATCTTTTAAAGACTTTCTGCTCCGCTGTGAAGGGTCAAGATATAAAGTCAAAAGATGGTAATGGTATTAAGGCAAAATTATTAAATAAATAAAATGTTTCTCAAAAAAGAAGACAGAATTTATAAAAACTTATACGGCCAAAGTTCTGTTGATTTAACATCGTCAAAAGCAAGAGGAGATTGGCATCGTACCAAGGAATTTGTTGAAATGGGAAAGGAATGTATTGTTTCAACTGTGCGTACTTCAGGGTTAAGAGGGCGCGGTGGTGCAGGTTTTGCAACAGGTCTGAAGTGGTCATTTGTTCCTCCTCAAGAAAAAACCAAAAAACCACATTATTTAATTGTGAATGCAGACGAATCTGAACCTGGGACATGCAAAGACCGTGAAATTCTACGCTATGAACCCCATAAGCTTTTAGAAGGCATTGTGATTGCATCACGTGCGATTGAAGCCCATACCTGTTATATATATATTCGTGGGGAGTATGTAAATGAAGCAAAAGTAATAGAAAATGCTATTAAGGAAGCAACACAAGCTGGTCTTCTTGGTAAAAATGCTTGCGGAAGTGGTTGGGATATTGATGTTTTCGTTCATCGTGGTGCGGGTGCGTATATTTGTGGTGAGGAAACCGCAATGATTGAATCAATTGAAGGCAAGAAAGGTCAACCCCGTTTAAAGCCACCGTTTCCAGCATTGGTTGGGCTTTATGGTTGCCCAACGGTTGTGAACAATGTTGAATCTATAGCATCTGTGCCTGAAATTTTCCGCCGTGGTGCTGAATGGTTTAAGTCAATCGGGCGTGAAAATAACCATGGAACAAAGCTTTTTTGTGTTTCAGGACATGTCAATAAACCGTGCGTTTTTGAAGAAAATATGAGCCTTCCAATAAAAGATTTAATAGAAAAACATGCAGGCGGAGTTATTGGCGGTTGGGATAACCTTCTTGCAATTATTCCAGGTGGGTCTTCTTGCCCCTTAATTCCTGCCCATTTATGTAAAGACGCAATCATGGATTATGACGGCATGCGTGAAGTTGGCTCTGCACTCGGCACTGGCGGAATGATTGTAATTGCCAAGGAAATCAACGGCAAAAAAACCGATATTGTGAAGTGTATTTCACGAATTACAAAGTTTTATAAGCATGAATCATGCGGGCAATGTACCCCTTGCCGAGAGGGCGTAAAATGGCTGTATGATTTAATCCACCGTATAGAACTTGGAAATTTCAAAAAAGCAGA
>JAURNI010000103.1 GCA_030830305.1 Alphaproteobacteria bacterium
TATTTAATATGATTGTTTCCAAGTTCAATACAAAACGTGGAAAGTTAAAAGAAGTTGAAAAGAAAAAAGGTGAATTGAGACCACTTCACATGATAACAAGAAAATTTTGGAATAAAGTTTACAACGAAATAATAAAATAATAAAAGGTTATGTTATGGACATTAAAATTGATAGTATAGAAGATGTGAAAAAACTTGTTGCTGGCAAACACGAAACCCAAAATAAAATTGCTGTAGGTTATGTAGGAGACACAACAGAAGAAAGAATATCACGAAAAATTGGTGATAAATGGTTTGATGCTGACGGAAATGAGTGGGAGCAGAAAAATGGGTATAAAGTAAAATTAGGAAAAGATTGGCAACAGGAATTACATAGTTATCTAAACACGTTTCAAAATTGTCCAAAAGAAACTTGCACGTGCACAATGCCAAAAAGACTTGATCAAAAAATGAAAGCAATTCATGGTATGTGTTTAGATTGTGTTGTTCAAATGGAACATAAAATCCGTCTTGAAGGTAAATGGGATGAATATGAAAAGAGAAAGGTAAAAGAAAATGCTCTTGCTTGGTTGAAAGAAGCTGAAAGGGATAAAGATGCTATTGCAAGTGAATTGTCACGAATGGAATTTACAAATGATTTTGGTGACAACGAAAAATGGAAAACACCTTTGAATAAAGAAGAACTGTTAGAAAAAATAGAAAACGAATTTTCAGAGTTTAGAAAGAATTTCATCGAACAGTTGGAAAAAGATTTGGGAGAAAGAGTTGAAGAAAGTTAATCCAGTTTCAGAAACTTTTAGTGGAATACGAGGAAGATTGTCTTCAAAAAGAGTAATGATGTTTTTTTCTTTTATTGTTATGATATTTATGGCAATAGTATCAACTTTTTATGAAAGAAAAGTAGAACAATTTATTTTTGATGGTTTTCTTTACATAGTCGTTGGTAGTCTTTTTTCTGTTGCATCTGAACAATTTGCAACAAAATTTACAAAAATAGAAAATGGAGAAACGGATGAAGTCGATAATAATTGAAAGAGCAGTTCCAACAAATAAAAAACTGTATTCTCGAATAAAATCAAGAATTAAAAGTAAATATAAAGTATGGCCAAGTGCATATGCATCCGGTGCTCTTGTTAAGGCATACAAAGCTGCTGGTGGAGGATTTCGTAATGTAAAAGAAACTATTGTAAATCCTGGCTATCAACTTGAAGGGTATGCTACAAATCCTTGTGGTAAAATAACTGAATTACATTTTCGTATTCAAGAAAATGAACCAAACATGATGAATGAAGCGGAATATCGTGGTAGAAAAGTAAGTTTGGGTAAACCATTCAGAACTCCGGGTGGTCCCAAAAAGTTTTCAGTTTATGTTAAAAAACCAAATGGTAATGTTGTAAAAGTTAATTTTGGTCACAAAGGTGAAGGTGGAAAGAAAACGATGAAGATTAAAAAGAGTAATGCAGCTCGTAGAAAGTCTTTTCGTGCTCGTCACAATTGTCAATCTCCAGGACCAAGACACAAAGCAAGATATTGGTCATGCCGTTTTGGATGGCCAAGTTCTGGTAAAGGTGCAATAGATAAAACATAATGTATGAACATTAGTATATTCAAATCAGTAATGCGTCCAATTTTAGATGCAAACAATGTTGCAAACAGATCCGTATTTGCAGGTATAATGGCAAAGGCATATGAAATTTCAACTGTTGGTTTTACAGGAACTACATTTGGTGCTAGGTTAGTAAAGGGTGACACTGCATTTTTAGAAAAATGTATAAATGATGCATTAGATGCAAACTTTGCAGATACAACACGTGGATCAAATAAAGCTGCATATACATTGATGGCTGTTGGTTTTATGGGATATTGGGCATCTGCAAAATTTACTCCAACACCTTTTTTACCGGCAATGACTACAACTATACGAGGTCCTGTTGTTAAAATTCCTGGAACACTTGAACCACTTGCATCAAATATATTTTATTCTTTTGTCCTTGGGTATTCCGAGAAACATTTGGATGCATTGACAACTTCCTTAAAGACGTTTCAAAGAACAATACAAGGTAGTATAGATGGCACAACATCAACTGGAAGTCCTGTTATTCTGCCTTGGATTAGTATAATTTGAATTTAATTCATATTTATCAATATGAACAAAACAACTGAAAATATAGTTAAAGAAATAATACGAGAATATATCGCAAAATATGTTCGTGAAGGAAAAAAGCCCACCGGTGGTTTAACCGGTTGGTTTAGAGAACGTTGGGTTGATATTTCTCGTAAGAAGAAAGGTGGAGGACATCCACCATGCGGCGCTTCGGCTGGTAGTAAAGCTAGAAAAGGTGGAAAGAGGGCATACCCCAAATGTGTTCCAGCATCAAAAGCCGCTTCAATGTCATCAAAACAAAAGCGTAGTGCTGTAACGAGAAAGAGAAAACACGGTGCAACTCGCCGTGGTAAAGCAAAAATGGTTTCAACTTATACAAAAGGTTAATTATGGAAGATGTTTTGACACAA
>JAURNI010000009.1 GCA_030830305.1 Alphaproteobacteria bacterium
AAAATATTTTGAAAATGATAAAAAACGCCAGTATATTATAGTTCCGGATTCTGCACATGGTACAAACCCTGCAACAGCTGCAATGTGTGGTTTTAAAATTCTTTCTGTTCCTGTTACAAAAGATGGATATACCGATCTTTCACAAGTACAGGTTTTAGTAGAAAAGTACAAAGAAGAAATTGCAGGAATAATGTTAACAAACCCTAGTACATGTGGCTTGTTTGAAAAAAATGCTAAAAAAATTGCGGATATAATTCATTCTGTCGGAGGAATGTTCTACTGTGACGGGGCAAATTTTAATGCAATTGTTGGAAAAATCAAACCTGCAGATTTTGGAGTAGATGTTATGCACTTTAATTTACATAAAACATTCTCTACACCACATGGTGGAGGTGGTCCAGGGTGTGGTCCAATTGCTGTTTGTGAAAAGCTTGCCCCTCATTTACCAACTCCAAAAGTTCTTCAAAATAATGATGGTTCATTTAAAATTATTGATAAATACCCTCAATCTTTTGGGCATATCAAAGGTTTTTATGGTCAATTTTTGGTAATGGTTCGTGCACTAACCTACATGGTTAGCGTTGGAATTGATGGTCTTAAAGATGTTGCACAGGATTCCGTTCTTTCTGCGAATTATATATATCATAGCCTTAAAAATTACTACCACGCGCCATATTTCGATGAAAAAGAAAATCCGTTTTGCATGCATGAGTGTTTGATTACGGATAAAACTCAAAAAGAAGAAACAGGAATTACAACAACTAATATTGCAAAAATGCTTCTTCAAAACGGCATGCATGCAATGACAACATACTTTCCACTTGTTGTTCAGGGTGCAATGCTAATTGAGCCGACAGAAACTGAATCAAAAGAAACTCTTGATGAATTCATTAAAGTAATGATTAACATTGCGGAAAAATCAAAAGCAGGGCATGTTGAAGAAATTCTAAAAGCACCGCAAGGGTTGTTTAGGAAAAAATGTGATGATGTTTTAGCAGCAAGAAATCCTATTCTTTCGTATCAGGAGCTGATAAAACAAGGTTAGATAACATTTTACTGGTATTGTCTAAAATTTTGATATACTCATTCACTTTATTGTATTCTTCACCAATGCTTTTCCTATTATGAGTAGAATTGCTTAATAATGCTGATGTAATGGTTTGAAATCCAGTACCCGCGTATTTTTTCTCCCGTTCTGTGGTGATTTCCAAAAAGCATCTGCTAATAATGTGTTCAAAATTTGTGAAAATTTCATTATTAAGTATTTCAGAATCTTTCTTTGTAAACTCCAACAATCCCTGGAAAATCCAATTCCAGTTGTGCAAAAAAATCTCGTCCCAAATTTCTCGAGATGAATTTTTCAAGCGGTAAAATTCTTTGTATTCAGGTTTTTCTTCGGGTGGTAAATTGAAGGAAATCAGTTGCGGAAGGTGTGAAACTTTAGCAAAAATACGGTCATGTTCCATGCAAGAAGTAATGGAGTTATCAACAATCATGCCGCATGCATGCCAAAAATCTAAAACTTTTTGTGGTGGATTTTTATGAATTACCAAGCATTTTCTGCCCTGTAAAATTTCTTCAGAAGAATTTTCAAAGCCTGTTTTTTCACTTCCTGCAATTGGGTGACAAGGTATAAAGTTGCGGTATTTTAATTGAAACAAATTATTTTGGTTTTGCACCGAAGAGACATCTACAATTAGGGTGTCATGAGTTGAAAGCTTGCTTGCAATTTCGAACATTTCTTTATAAATTTCGTAATTTTTACCACGAGGCGAGCAAATACAGATTATATCATAACTTCCGTAGTGCTGTATTAAATCTGTATAATCTGTGTAAAAAGTTATGCCTTTAAATTCTAATGGTTTGCGTGTTGTTGCGTGAATTTCCCAGCCTGCATTAACTAAAGCTTTTGCAATTGAACCGCCAATTAAACCTGTGGAAAGTATCAATGCTCTCATGTAAGATTAATGAAATTTTGAATCATTTGTACTCCATATTCAGAACATATCGATTCAGGGTGAAATTGCACGCCGTGTATATTATATTTTTCATGAGAAACTGCCATGATGATTTTATCGTCTTTTGTTCGTGCTGTAATATTTAAATGCTTTGGCAATGATGATTTTTCTGCAATTAAAGAATGATATCTTGTGGCTTGAAATTCTTCAGGAATATTTGCGAAAATTGGTGAGTTATCCAAGTGTTCAACAATTGATATTTTACCATGCATTGGTACTTTTGCTTCAATAACCTTTCCACCAAAAGTATGAACAATTGCTTGCATACCAAGACATACACCGAAAATTGGCATCTTTTCGTGCATCTTTTCAATAATTTCAAGCGAAACCCCCGATTCTAAAGGAGTGCATGGGCCAGGTGAAATAAAAACACCACGGTATTGTTTTTTTTCAATTTCCGATATGCTAATTTTATCATTCCGTACTACTTCGATTTCTTCTCCTGTTACTTGTTTTATTAAGTGGTAGAGATTATATGTAAAGCTGTCATAGTTATCAATTAGCAAAAACACACACCCAAGATAAATTTAGGTATGTGTTAAACACGATTCTATAAAAATCAAGTTTATTTAGACTAAAATCTCCCATTAAGAAGACCTTCTTCCACTTTTCGTTCTATTATTCTACATGCTTTTGGTGTAGAATTATTTTGCATATCTAATAGTGAGTCAATATTTCCGGAATTAACTTCTAATTCTTTTAGAAATATTTCTCCATCGCGATTAAATGAATATTGTTGATCACTTATACCAAGTGTATTAAAATCACTTATTAAAGAAGTTTGATTCTGCTCTTGAATTTGTCGCTCGGCAATCTTTTTCTGGGTTTCTTCTGCGCCAATTTGAATTAATTGCTTAATTTTCTCGATCGAAGTTTGATCGTAATTAAATTCAACAAAACTAGTTGCTTTACGAATTAAAGACTCAAGACCCAATGCTTCCGGGTTAAAACTCCCATTATTATGGTAATTTGCTATTAATGCTAAATCTTCACAAGTTTTTTTATCATTTGCCAGTTCAGTTGATTTCTTAGAGTGTACTTTCATTCCTTTGTTAAATAAATTAGCTCCATTTTTTATGGACTGCTTTCTTAAGGAATTTTCAACTTCTTCAGCAGTCGCACCGCCTATAACATGTATTTTCATAGCTTTTGATATGGCATTTGAAACTTGTTTTTCTATTCTTTTTATGGCATTGACAAATAATTAATGATACCAAAACAACAATGCGAGTGCAACGAGCATTGTTTGTTCTGATTTAAAATATTCCTTTGTCTTTCTTTTGAATCCTGAAAGATAGTGCCTTATTCTTGAGTTTAAACTTTCAATAC
>JAURNI010000104.1 GCA_030830305.1 Alphaproteobacteria bacterium
AACATAAAAACAGAGAATACTCCGGTTCTAATTAAATTTGCTGTTTTAGTATCCATAAAGTTTTAAATTTGAAT
Source organism: Alphaproteobacteria bacterium (assembly GCA_030830305.1). Taxonomy (GTDB): domain Bacteria; phylum Pseudomonadota; class Alphaproteobacteria; order Rickettsiales; family Deianiraeaceae; genus CAJQOT01. The sequence continues at coordinate 75 of JAURNI010000104.1, forward strand.
TTGCATACTCCGGAATTTCGTCTCCTGTTTTAAAGTATTCTGTAATTGTTCCAGGTTCTTCTGAAGATCTGACACGGTCGCCGGTATGATAATTAATTGCAATCTGCGAAATACCAAATGGTATTGGGAATGGATCACTTGGATATTTTTTCACAACCTCGGACATAACATCGATAAATATAGGCAAAGCAAGCGTTGCACCGTATTCCCTTGAACCGAGAGATGTTGCGTCGTCAAAACCAACATAAACAGCAACAATTACCTTATTATTAAACCCGATAAACCAAGAATCTTTGGAATCATTTGTTGTACCTGTTTTTCCACCAACATAAGCACCGACAAACTTTCTTGCGGCAGAACCCGTTCCTCGTTGAACGGTTCCCTCTAATAAAGAAGTTATTTGATACGCCACTTGTGGAGAAGTAAGTTGCTTGTTTTTGTTATTATACTGCAACTGTGGAATTTCATCTTCGTCTTGGCAATTTATGCACGAAACCGATGGATTTTGGTATATCATTTTTCCGTTTCGGTCTTGAATATATTCAATAAATGTAGGTGTTACCATTTTTCCTTGGTTTAGGTATAAAGAATAACTTTGCGCTGCTTTTAATGGAGTGATTTCAATACTTCCAAGAGCACTTGAAAGATTGAATTCGGCATTTTTTTCAATAAAACCAAACCGTACAAATGTATTTTTTAATGTATCAAAGCCAAGAATATCAGCAAGGCGAACCGTTGGAACATTTCGTGAAAGCTCAAGTGATTTTCTAAGTGTAATGGAACCAAGGTAGTCGTCCGTTGAATTTTCCGGTTTCCAATTTTCCCCAAGGGTAATCGGTTCATCAATAAATTTTGAAGCAGGTGAAAAGCCGTTTTCAAATGCTGCTTGATACACAAACGGCTTAATTGTGGAACCAAGCTGTCTATAAGCTTGGGTTGCTCTATTGAATCCGTTTGGGGTGTCGAAGTAGTCTCCAACCATTGCAAGAATTTTCCCACTTTTTGCGTGCATAATAATAGCACCTGAATTTGGTTGGGGAATCGGTTTAACAAGTAGCGGGTTTTTGGAGAAAATATCCTCAACGGATTTTGGCAATCTTAGATTTTTAATGTCATCATGTGATTGTTTTTCAAGCATTACAATACCCATTTTATATGGAACATGCTTAAGTGCAATTGTATTAATTTCTTTACATTTTTCACCGTCATACATTCCAACGGTAATATTGTAAATTCCTTTGTATTTTAAAGCAACTCCGTACTGGTTACCTGATGATTTTCCATGTTTCTGTGAAAACAAAATTAATTCTTCACACCAATTTTCTGAAAATCTTATGGTATTTTGAGGCCTTCCATATTTTTTTTGATACTCATCAATTCGTTTTTGAACAGAATTAAACAGCAGTTTTTGAAGATTGGAGTCTATTGTGGTTTTAATGAAATAACCGTTTGTGAATAGATCGTTAATTTTAAGGTTTTTTGTTTCAACAAGCATGATGTGATCTGCTATTGCATTGTATCCTGCACGGTCTTCATGGAAATTTGAATGTTCAATGTGCCCTATTGGGGTTTTTTTTGCAACTTCGGCAACTTTGTTTTCAATGAAGTGATGATACTGCATTTGGTCAATTACCCAGTTTCTTCGTGCCAGTGTTTTTTGGTAATTCACCCTTGGGTTAATTGCCGACGGTGCCTTTGGCATTGCAGCAAGAGTCGCAGCCTCTTGAACATTAAGTTCTTTTGCATGTTTCCCAAAATATTCCAATGCAGCACTTTCAATTCCATAAGCATTAGAACCAAGGAAGATATAATTAAGATAAAGCTCTAAAATTTTTTCTTTGGAAAGTTCGCGTGTAACTATCACCGAAAGTATAATTTCCTGAAATTTTCGCTTAAGTGTTCGTTCGTTTGTTAGTAAAATATTTTTAATTAGTTGTTGAGTTATCGTTGAAGCACCTTCTAGATTTCTGTTTCCGGTAAGTTTGTTGTAGACATTTTTAAATGCAGCTCTAAATATTCCCTTAATATCAATTCCTATATTTTCAAAAAAACGAGCATCTTCCGCTGCCAAAAATGCGTTCACAACATGCGGAGGAAGTTCCGAAAGCGGAACATAGTACCTTGCAGTTTGTGCATATTCTTTAATTAAAACATCGTCTTTTGTGTATGCTTTGGAAACAAATTCATAACCTTCGTCGTTAATTTTGCGAATATTAGGAATTTTATTAAGAAAGTAAAAGAACATCACAATGCTGGCAAGCATTCCAAGCAGGAAAAGCGGAAGTAATATTTTGGTTATAAACCCTATAATATTGAGCAATATTTTCATTGTTTCATTGTTATTTTAACGCCTGATATTTTTTCATAAAGCGGTTGTGTTCCAAAAACTATCGGAAGTGTTTCGCTAAACAAAACTGCCAATAATCCAATAATCCAAAACCCGCCTGTCATTCCTTTTGTCAGGAAAATAAGAATTGCCAAAATTAAAAAAACAGGATAGAGTATTTTTAAATAGTACCACAAAAATGTTTGCAAAATTGTGGGGTTACCTCCTTTTTTGGTTTGTATTTGAAAATTTGCAAATTTCATGCCAAATGTTCCAAATGAAGAATATGCGTTCATGAAAATATAATAAAGCGATCCAAAGCAAAAGCTCAAAATAAATGCCATAATAATGGCAACATGAATTTTATTTGTTACAATGATAATCAAAAATTCCTTGTTGTTTGCAGCGTTCATCAATTTTGTAACAACATCTACCGGAAGATTTCTTGTAAAGAATTTAAACAACCCAACACCAAGAATAATTCTAATGAGATTGCATATTGTAAAATCGATGAAAGTTTGTTTGATTTTTGCAAAAAACGGAAGCTTTGTTTTTTGTTTAAAAATTTGAATTTTATGTTTTTCGCTTTCTGTTGGAATTTCGTAGTTTTGTAGGTCTGATATCTTCATTACGGATACAAAAATTTGTGTTGCCATGAGTTGTTAACCAGCTTGTATTTGTGTCTTAAATGTAGGCGGTGGGGGCCATCAAGCCAAAATTCAAATTCTTGTGGTGTTATTCTAAACCCATGCCAGTGAGGTGGACGTTTTGGAACATGATTTTCTTTTGTAAATAAAAGATATTCATCTTTTAAAGTTTGATAAGATTGTAATTCACTTGATTGCTTTGAAACACATGCTGCTATTTGGCTGTTAATATGTCTTGATGCGAAATATTTGTCCGATTCTTCATCTGACACCTTTTCCACCTTACCATAAACACGAATTTGTCTACCAAGCGGTTCCCAGTAAAAACAAGCTTCCGCTTGCGGATTTTGTTCCAAATTTTTCCCTTTTTGTGAATTTCCGTTTGTGAAAAATGTTAAGCCATTGGTATCGAAATTTTTAAGCAAGACAATCCTAACTGACGGTCTTCCGCCTTTTGAACTTGTTGCAAGGGAAAATGCAGTGGAGTCTTTGATATCTTTGGTCTTTTTTGCTTCCTCAAACCATTGTTTGAACATTTCAAATGGATCTGACGAATGTTCTTCTTTGTGGATAAAAAAGTTTTCTTGCATTATTTTTTTTGAATTGGAGATAAACTACTTCGGTTTTTTAAATTGTCAACTTTTTTGCAAAATGTTAATATTAATTTTAACCCACACTCTTTATTCCAACAACTTCAACCCCAAAGCCTTCAATAGCCACTGGGTTGGGGTTGTGTTTTGAAATAATGGTAATTTTGTCAATTCCAAGATTTTTAACAATACTAATGCCAATTCCATGTTCGCGAATTACTCCATTTTGATGTACCGCAAGATGTGCATTGTTAATTAACACCAAAACACCGGTGTTTTGTTTTAGGAAATCCACTGCTTTTGAAATAGTATTCGAGGTAAAGATATCGGCAATATAATTCATTGCATGAAATTTTACATTTACGGGTTTTTGAGTATCGAATTCCCCGAAAGTTATTGCATAATGTATTGCATTGTTGATGGTATCTGTATATGTAATAATGGTTTCTCTATTGGTTTGTGAAAACGGTTTTTCTTCAAGTTTTACAACAATGCTTTCTTTTTTGGATCGATATTCAATTAGGTCTTTAATGAGGCCAATCTTAAGTTTGTGTGTTTTTGCAAATTGTATTAAATCGTCCATTCTTGCCATTGTGCCATCTGGGTTGATGATTTCACAAATTACAGAAGAGGGATTTAACCCTGCAAGAATGGATATATCAACGGAAGCTTCGGTGTGTCCTGCACGAACAAGTACACCGCCGTCTTTTGCAATTAGCGGGAAGATATGTCCTGGGGTAACGATGTCCTGCGGTTTACCATGAATTGCAGTTAAAATGGTATGGGAGCGGTCATAAGCAGAAATACCGGTAGTTACACCTTCTTTTGCTTCAATCGATGTTGTAAACGCGGTTTCAAAACGAGAATTATTCGTTTTGCTCATTAAATTTAAACCAAGTTCTTCAATCCTCTTTTTTTGCAAAGCAAGGCATACAAGCCCCCTTGCGTGGGTTATCATAAAATTAATTACCTCCGGTGTTGCAAATTCTGCCGGAACAATGATATCACCTTCATTTTCACGGTGCTCGTCATCCATTAAAATGAACGGTTTGCCGTTTTTTGCATCTTGAATAATTTCTTCAATTGTGGAAATCATATTTTATTATGAGAATAAACATTTCCAATGTAGTTTTATAATTTCTAAAAAGTCAAGTAAATTACTGTTAAAGTATAATAAAATAATCACTGTTGTTTTATTTTATTAACCCACTTGACAAACAAATTTAATAGTTTTGTATAGTGTGAAATTGAAAAGTCCCAGATGAACCTACAAAGTCTTTCCAATGCGCTGCGTGTGCTTTCTGTTGAAATGGTTGCGAAAGCTAACTCAGGACACCCCGGCATGCCACTTGGAGCATCAGATATTACCACAGTTTTGTTTTCAAAATTCTTGAGGTTTGATTCACAAAATCCCAAATGGCTTAACAGAGACCGCTTCGTTCTTTCAGCAGGGCATGCATCTGCATTGCTTTATTCTCTATTGTATTTAACGGGATACAAAGACTGCACAATAAATGATATTAAAAACTTCCGTCAACTTCATTCTAAAACGGCAGGGCACCCCGAATACGGTTTTATTTCCGGAATTGAAACAACAACGGGTCCGCTTGGACAGGGTGTTGCAAATGCAGTTGGAATGGCAATTGCAGAAAGAAAACTTAATCATGAATTTGAAGAATTGGTTAACTATAAAACTTATTGTTTATGTGGGGACGGCTGCCTTATGGAAGGTATTGCACTTGAAGCGCTGCAACTTGCAGGGCATTTAGGGCTTTCGAATCTTGTTTTAATTTATGACAAAAACAATATTACAATTGACGGAGACCTTTCAATTGCATCTTCCGTTAATTACCCGAAAATGTTTGAATCTTTTGGGTTTAATGTTTTAGAGTGCGACGGGCATAATTTTGAAGAAATTGAAAATGTGCTGGCAGAAGTTCAAAATACAAACAAACCAACTGCAATTATTGCAACAACTAAAATTGGTTTTGGAAGTGTAAAAGAAGGAACGGCAAAGGTTCATGGTTCACCTTTAAGTACTGAAGAAATTACTCAATTAAAGCAAAAACTTGGTATAAATTATAACACTGATACCATGCCGCAAGAAATTCTTAATGCTTGGCGTGAAATCGGTTCAAAAGGCAATGTAGAATTTGAACAGTGGAATAAAAAAGTTAACTCTTCGAATAAAAAAGAGCTTTTACAAAAATTTATTAATAATGATTTCAAACAAGAAATTAACAATGTAATTGAAAAAGCCAAAGAGAAATTCTTAAGTGAAAAGCCGCAATCTGCAACAAGAGTACTTTCCGGTGTTGTTTTGGAAGAACTTTCAAATTTACCGTTTGTTATTGGTGGTTCAGCGGATTTATCTGGTTCGAATAATACAAAATCGGCAAAAAACCGCCTAATTATAAAAAATGATTTCAGCGGTAACTATCTTGCATATGGTGTACGTGAACATGCAATGGCAGGAATTATGAACGGGCTTGCACTTTCCGGTTTTTTACCGTTTGGCGGAACATTTTTGGTGTTTTCAGACTACATGCGAAATTCAATTCGCCTCTCAAGCTTAATGAAAGCAAAAGTGTTTTATATTATGACACACGATTCCATTGGTCTTGGGGAGGACGGTCCAACTCATCAACCAGTTGAACATTTGGCTTCGCTTCGTACAATTCCAAACTTAAATATTTTCCGTCCTTGCGATGCTGTTGAAACTGCAAATTGTTTTGCTCTTGCAAATGAACTTGAAGGGCCTTCGCTTTTTGCGCTTAGTAGGCAAAACTTGCCATTTGTGAGTACTGAATTCAAAGAAAACCCGGTGAAATTTGGCGGATACATTATACATGATTGCCAAAACCCGGAGTGCGTAATTATTGCAACAGGTTCGGAGGTCTCTCTTGCAATTGATGTTGCAAAAAAATCAAATAAGAATATAAGGGTTGTTTCCGTTCCTTGTTTAGAAATTTTTCGTCATCAAGGTAAAGAATATATTTCTCAAACACTTGGCAGTGCAAGGCGTATATTTATTGAAGCAGGGGTTGTGAATTCGTTTTACGGACTCCTTCGCGAAGAAGATTTGCATTTTACCGTTGATGCTTTTGGGCACTCCGGAAAAGCAGAGGAAGTTTATGCTTACTTTGGGCTTACAACTGAAAATATTTTAAGTAAAATTTAGGAATTATGGGGCTTACATGCGGAATTGTTGGATTGCCAAACATTGGAAAATCGACGCTTTTTAATGCTATTTCAAAGTCCGATATTGCGCAATCTGCAAATTATCCATTTTGCACAATTGAACCAAACTCTGCTAAAGTTGCACTAAATGATGAAACGCTAAAAGCTCTTGCAAAAGTTGCAAACTCGCAAAAAATGATACCCAATTACTTGGAAATTACTGATATTGCCGGCTTGGTTAAGGGTGCTTCAAAAGGAGAGGGCCTTGGTAATAAATTTCTTTCCCATGTGCGTGAAGTTGATGCAATCATTCATCTTGTTCGTTGTTTTGAAGATGGCGATATTACCCATGTTGAAGGTGGTATTGACCCTATTAGAGATATTGAAATTATTGAAACTGAACTTGCTTTGGCGGATTTAGAACAAGCAGAAAAAATGTTCCAAAAACATGAAAAAAAAGCAAAAAGCGGTGAAAAAATTGCAAAAGAAATCTGTGATGCAATTACTCCTGCATTAGACGTTTTAAACACCGGCAAGATGCTTAACACCATTAAAGATGTTGAAACGCTTAAAGTGCTTAAAAAACTTAATTTTATTACATGTAAACCTCTTTTTTATGCCTGTAATGTTAAAGAAGACGACATTGGCAAACCAAACAAATTTGTTGAAAAAGTAAAGGAATTTGCTTTAAAAAACGGTGCAAAATGTGTTGTGGTTTGTGCTAAATTTGAAGCGGAAATTGCTTCAATGGAAGATGCTGAAAGACAGGAATTTTTGGAATCTGTTGGAATTGAAAAATCAGGTCTTGATGAAATTGTTTCCCTTGCTTTTGAAGCTTTAAATCTTAAAACATTTTATACAATAGGTCCAAAAGAAGCCCATGCGTGGACATTCCCCGCAGGGGCAAAAGCCCCGCAATGTGCCGGTATAATTCACACGGATTTTGAACGAGGATTTATTAAAGCTGAGACAATTTCAGCCAGGGACTATCTTGAATTTGGTGGTGAAGCGGGTGTTAAAGAAGTGGGAAAGTTTCGTCTTGAAGGTAAAGACTACGAAGTTCAAAACTGTGATATCATTAATTTTAAATTCAATGTATGATGAAATTTTTTTTGATAATTTTCTTTTTTGTATCCTGTTCAACAAAAATTAAAGATTTTGAAAAATACACCAAAGCACCATTGCTTGAACTTGAAGAGATGCCTGAAAAAGCCCAAATTGATGCACCGTTGCCAAGGGTGCTTATTGTTGCGGAGCAATCCTACCCAAACGCTACTTATGAAGCTAATGCGTATAATTTAATTAAAAGTAACTTAATAAATCTTCTTGAAACTGAGAAATTTGCAATTGTTGTTGAGCGAATAGATAACAGCGAAGCAACTAGGGAAATTAGAATTGCAGAATTTGAAGGAAAGTCGATTGAGAGATTGAAATCCGTGGATTATGTTGCCAGCATTAATATTTCAAGTGCAACATTTTCAAGCAAATACAGTGCTGACTATGGTGCAATTGCAGGCATGCTGGCACTCACTGCTTCTCAAAACAATAACTCTAATTATTCTTATTATACACCGTCCGTTCCTCAGGCACAGTATAAATATACCGCCAGTGTTGACGGTTTAATTAAAATTTATGAAATTCCAAGCATGAAAATACTTAAAACCATTCCAATTAAAGCAACTGTTAAGGAAAAAGAAGCTGCAACTGTAAGTTCCGGTGCGGTGATTGGTCCAATTTCGTTACAGTCTAATCAGTTAATTGCAGTAAAAGACAAAGATTTAAACCTTTCATATAAAGCAATTCAAAAAGCCATGAAAAATGTTGTACCAGAAATTAAGAGGTTTATACAAAAAAGTGGGTATATTTTAGAAAAAAGAACCTTAGATGATAAAGCGATTTTTTCCCTCAACAGAGGTACAAACCATGGGTTTAAATCTCAAGATAAGCTCTCCGTAACGCGAGTATTTACCGAACCTAACCCTTTAACGGAGGAAGAAGAGCAATCTGAACGTGAAATTTGCAAAGGCAAAGTTTCTAACAGAATATCTTCAAATCGTGCATGGGTTGTGTTTGATAAATCCTGTCAAAGTGAACTTAAAATGGGGGATAAGGCCCTTGTACTATATTAAACACCTTGTATACTTCCCAATATGATTCACGGTAATTTTTCCGCAAAGCTCAAGTTCTGTAAGAGATTCTTGAACGCATGAAACACTTAACCCCGTGGCATTAGTAATTTCATTCACCGAAATTGCACTCGTTGAAAGCATACTATAAACTTTGTCAATTGCTGAAAGTTTTTCTTCGTCTGTTTCCGGAATTAGTTGTATTTCAGAATTTTCTTCTTTTTGTGTTAGCAAATCAAGCTTTTGAAGTCGTTCTTGAACGGTATATTTTGCTATTGTACTTCGGGTGTTTTTAAGAGAATCACCAATGATAGAAAGAATGTCTTCTATTGATGTTGTAAAGTGTGCAGTACCATTTTTAAGTAAGTCATTGCAGATTTTTGAGCGTTCGTCCAAAATGCTGTTTGGGCATGCAAAAATTTCTTTTCCTTGCATAATTGCAATTCGCAAAGTAACAAGAGTTCCTGAAACGCCGTTGCGTCTGTTTGCTTGACCAATTAAAACTCCCTTTGAAAGACCGGTAATTATACGGTTTCGCGTTGGAAAATTACTTGGTTTTGCCGGCGAAGATAGCGGAAATTCCGTTAAAAACAGCCCATCATTTTCAACTACTTTTTTGAATAAATCAATGTTATTTTTTGGGTATGGAACCTTTAAGCCTGAACCCAAAACTTGTATTGTTCCATATTTTAATGCGCCGTTGCAGGCGGAGGTATCTATGCCGTTTGCGAATCCGGAAACTATTACAAACCCGGCTTTTGAAAGTTCTTGGGAAAAATTATAAGAAATTTGCATTGTTTCAACGGAAGCTGCTCTTGAGCCGACAATTGCAAATGCCGGTTTTTTTAGTAATTCAATATTCCCCAAGGCGTAAAGTACCATTGGGAAATCTTCAATTTTTTTTAGTTCAGATGGATAATTCATACTTGTTGGAACAAGAATTTGTGCCCCGAATTTTTTTGCTTCCTCATGAAGCTTTTGTGCTTCTTCTTGTGAAAGAAGAAGGTTTTGTGTTGATGGTAAGTTAGTGATATATTCAAGTGTTTTGAAAACGCAGCCAAATTTTGCAAGGAAAATATTAACTTTCCCCCATAACTTCCAAAGCCTTAACCAACAAATAATTTCTTTTTCCGTTGGGTTGTTATTTTGTGTAAGGAATTGTGCAAGTTTCAAGTTGCTTTGTTCGTCTAAGGTATTGTATTTAATGACCGACATTTTTTAAAAATGATTGCTTTATTGAGTAAAAATTCAAAAGTGGTGGTAGTCAAGAAAAAACTCTTGACAACAGACCGTTTTGCGACTGGAACACAAAAGTTGTAAATTTTAAAAGTTAGTATGTTTTTTACAAAACATTTAAGGGATATCAATGAATCATATTTTGAGCACTATTTTCATGCACTTTACTTTTGTTTTTTTGCTTTTACGCTGCTTTAGCGCTTCTTGTGCATTCGTTTTTACCTTTTTTGTTTGTAACAACCGGTAGCAGTACAATAACGAAACTCTTTGGTATTATGTCTATTCGAGCAAAAATCGCAGTTCTAAATAATTCAAAAAGAAAGAAAGTTGCAATTATCGGTTTTGGGGCGTCAGGTATTATGACATTTCATAATTTAGTGCGTTTTCATGCAAACAATTCAAAGTCCTTACTTGAAATTTATATTTTCGATAAATCTCCAATAAACAAGGGAATTGCGTATTCTACAAAAAATGTTAATCACCTTTTAAATGTAAGAGCAAAAGGAATGAGCGCCGTTGAAGAGGACAGCCTACATTTTGTGAACTGGCTGAAAGTGAATGGCTATCAATACTCCAATGAAGATTTTGTTCCCCGTGTTATTTATGGTTTGTATTTGGAAGATATTATATCTCAAGCACAAAAAATAGCAAAAGAAAAAAATATTACCGTTGTTTTTAAACAAAAAAATATTGAAACTATTTCAATAAAAAACTCGTATTTCTTAATTAATGAGCATTTGTATCATTATTGTGTTTCATGTGTTGGTGCTGAAATGAAGAGTGATAATAATTTTTGGAATCAGAAAATTGAAAGGTATCTTGGTGATAAAGAAATTCACTTACAGGGGTGTGGCCTTACAGCATTTGATGCTGTTGTTAGCCTTGCAAATATGGGTTATAGTGGTACTATTTATCTTCATTCAAGAACAAACCACATGCCGCAAGTTCATTCAAATGCAAAACCTTTACCGAAGCCGATTATTAGTAATTATGAAAACTTTTCAGGAAGGCAAATCATTCATGAGTTTATTAAATTATGTAAAAAAGCGTTTACAAATGGAGAGGACTGGCGCAGCGTTTTTGATTCAATTCGCCCAATAACTCCACAAATTTGGCAAAAATTTTCAGTAAAAGAAAAACAATCATTTGTTCGCCATTGTTTAAGATATTGGAATATTCACAGGCATAGGTGCCCAAAACAGCAGTATGAATTCATTCAAGATTTAATAAATTCTAAAAAAGTTATTTTAACAAAAGAACATTGTAAGCAAAATTTCATTGACTGTACCGGATTTTCTTTATCCGTTAGTAATAATAGATTTTATAGCGCCTTAATATCTTCAAACATTATAAAACCTGATGACATTTCCGCAGGGGCATTGACAAATAATTAATGATACCAAAACAACAATGCGAGTGCAACGAGCATTGTTTGTTCTGATTTAAAATATTCCTTTGTCTTTCTTTTGAATCCTGAAAGATAGTGCCTTATTCTTGAGTTTAAACTTTCAATACC
>JAURNI010000010.1 GCA_030830305.1 Alphaproteobacteria bacterium
AAAATGTTTTTTCCCAAAAATTCCATCTAATAATAACTTTAAGTAGTGCGAAGCGGTTGGGTCACAATGAAGATAGAAACTACCGGTTGGTTTTAAAATTCTGTACAGCTCAATGATTCTTTGTGTCATATACAGTAGATACGCCATCATTCCCTTGCCATGTATTCTTCCTGCAGATTCTATATACTGAGCAAGTTCCGGATACTTTGTTGCAAGTGTTTCAAGGTACGCTTCGTTGACATCCTGCCATGTCCACATGTCTTTAAACGATGCACCGGCTGCCTTACTTCCAACCGGTGCGGAGTATGTCCTTTTTGAATTAAATGGAGGATCAAGGTAGATTAAATCTGCAATTTCACTGTTTAAACCGTAAAGTATAAAGAGGTTGTCGTGTGTGTATAATGTGTTTTGCATGGTTTTTTAACTTTACAAACTTACTTCGAATAAATCAATGGTTTGCCTAACTGCAATTCCGTGTTTATACTTAAAACATAATTTTACAAGTTTTTTGTAATCTATTAATGAAACATTTCCGGATTTTTCATCGTCCATTGCGGCGTCGGTGGCATCGGGTGTAAAAAGCGATGTTGTTATAAACACACCCTTTGCTTTGGCCTTTGTAATTACATGTAAAAAAGCTTGTATATCTTTTGACGCAACATTGTTGCCAATATTGTACCGTTTTGCTTGAATATAAATTTTTTCTTTAATATTGAGTTCATCGCCCGCAAGAATTGTGCCGTCAACTCCGCCGTCACGAACTCTTTTGCCTCGCTGCCCTGCAACGCCGTACCCCATTTTTACAACAAGCTCTGCACAGAAATCTTCAAAATCTTGCCATTCCATTGTACGCAGTTTTTCCATCAATTCTTTTTCAACACTTTCTTTCATTGTGGTTAAGGTGGCTTCCAAATCAAATTCTTCTGTTTTGTTTTCATCGTTTTTGTTTTTACCCACATCTTCAGTTTTTTCCTCCACTTGAGATTTTACATTCCAGTTTGAAAGATAATTTGGAGAGTTTTTGAGATATTTTTCATTAAGCGGAATGTTGTTTTTAGTACAATCTTCCAATGCTTGCTTTCCAAGTTCGGTAATAATGTAGGACATCTTCCTATTCGGGTCTTTTTCAACAAACTCTGCTTTTGTGAGGAATGTCATTGCCCAGCCGATTCTATCTTGTACTTTTGTGTTGCCGTTGGAAACAACCTGGTTCATCTCTTCTTTAGTTAGATTCCATTGCTTTTGAATGGTATTTTTTAAAGCAGAAAACATTTCAGTTCTTTTATAACTTCCTTTTTGAATTTCTTTTAAAATGGTAAGGAATAATTCTTCGTGCGTTGGTATTGCCATCTTTGTTGATTAGTGTTTGAAGGTTCTAAAATGGTTTGGTAAAAAGTCAAATATCAAATATAAACTTTGAAATACCATCACAAAGTGAAAGTCCTTTTTCTGTTGGAATGATGTGTGTTTTGTTTTGAGTTAATAAATCCTCCGTTACAAGGGTTTGTAATTTTTGTGTATTAATAAACTTTTGAGTAATTTCATTTAATTGAAAACCATAAACTGTGCGGAGTCCTGTGGATACAAATTCCCACGCTATTTTTTCATCATTAAGTTTTTCAAAAATTTGAATGGCATTGCCACTTTCTTCAATTGATTTTAAGTACTTTTCCGGTGAATTAACATTCATTGTGGCAACCCTTCCTTCGTTGACTTCAATGCGTCCGTGTGCACCGGGGCCAATGCCAATGTATTGCTTGCCTGTCCAATATAAAATATTATGCCTGCATTTATTTTGCGATGTGGAATAATTTGAAACTTCATACCTACCCAACCCGTATTTTGCACAAATTTCGTTTGTTATTTCGTAAAAATCCTCTTGGTTTCTAGGTATTGTAAGTTTGCCGTCTTGGTGAAGCTTGAAAAATTCCGTTCCTTTTTCAATTGTTAAACTGTAAAGCGAAATATGTTCAGGTTTAAATTCTTTTAGTGCAAATTCTAACTCTTCTTGCCATTGCTGAATAGTTTGATTTTCCCTTGCATATATAAGATCAAACGAAAATCTATCAAAAATTTCATTTGCCTTAATAATTGCATTTGTTGCTTGCGTGGAATTATGCACCCTTCCAAGTTTTTTTAGATCTTCCTCAATAAAAGACTGCACACCAACGGAAACTCTGTTAATTCCTGCAGATTTAAAATCTTTAAACTTTTCAACCTCAAATGAGGAGGGGTTTGCCTCAAGTGTTATTTCAATATTGTTTTTGCTTGCGTCAAATTTAGTACAAATGTGGTTAATTATTTCGTTTACAACAAATGGTTCCATTAAAGACGGAGTTCCTCCGCCAAAAAAAATACTAACAAATTTCGGAATTTCTTTAAGTTTACAAAAAAAGTAGTCAAAATCTTTTTTATATGCCTCCAGGAATCTTCGGTGTTTTATGTGCTTTGTAATATGGCTGTTGAAATCGCAATATGGACATTTTTTTTCACAATAAGGAAAATGAATGTATACCCCAATTTCATCTTGGTTCATTGTTGTACCTTTTAAGTAATGTATAATATCTTAGTAAGACTATTGGTATTAATGCAATATACAATAATGAATAAAATACTACAGCTTTCCATTTGAATATAAAAAAGGAAATAATAATAAAACCAATTGCTACAAGTGTTACTCCTGTATATTTTTTTGGAATTCTTAAGTATTTTAGTGATAATGTTGGGAATGTTCCAACCATTAAAAACGAAACAATGCAAGTATAGACTTCATAAAGGTAACAGGGGGGGTATTGAATTGATATACCGTTAAACATTCTACCGAACCCAACTTGTATAATTAATGGAAGAATGATTAATATTCCTGCAGCGGGCGATGGTACGCCACAAAAAAAACGTTTTTTCACGGGGTGTTGAGTAATGCTGTCTTTAACATTGAATCTTGCAAGTCTAATTGCACCGCATACCGAAGAAACCATTACTGCTGACCACCCGAAGATGCCATCACTCCATAAAGACCAGTTATATACTATCATTGCAGGAAATATTGTATAATTTGCAAAATCGCAAAGTGAATCGAGATTTGCTCCAAAGTTGCTATGTGCATTTAACATTCTTGCAAATCTTCCGTCCAGGGTGTCAAAAATTGCAGCAGCAATAATAAAAAAACATGCCCTATCCCAGTGCATCATTGTACTGTGGTAAACCGCCAAAACTCCAAAGCACAAGGAAGACAATGTTATGATGTTTGGGAATAGTTTCACGAATGAAATATACCTGTGGCGTTTATTCATTATCGGTTTTTGTATTAATGATACTATGTTACAAAGTAACATGGAATAAAGTCAATTGAATTTATTTCTTGACATTAAAAATGCAAAAACTTAAAGACGCCTAAATAAAAACTGGGCAGGTGGCTGAGCGGTCTAAAGCACTGGTCTTGAAAACCAGCGTACAGCAATGTACCGTGGGTTCGAATCCCACCCTTCCCGCCATTTTTTAAGTATATGCTTAAACTTCGCTTTTCTATTATTTTGTTATTGTTTGTGTATTTTATTGTATTTGCTATACAAAATAACACACATGTTAACCTTGTTTTACCTTTTATTAAAACATTTTACAACATTCCTTTATTTTTGGTATTGATTATTTCTCTTGGTATTGGTGCGACAATTCAGTTTTTAACATCAGGCTTTGGTAAGAAAAAAAAGAAAAAAAAAGACAAATGAAAATCTTTGGTGTTGGAACTGATTTACTTGAAATTTCCCGCCTTAAGTCCTCGAATATTTTTCCACTTGCAAAAAGAATACTTTCCTCTTACGAAATTACCCAATTTGAATATTCAAAAAATAAAACTCTTTTTTTAGCAAAAAGGTTCTGCGTTAAAGAGGCGGTTGCAAAAGCATTTGGTGTTGGAATTGGTAAAAGTTTATCCTTTAAAGATATTACACTTTCTAATGATGCACTTGGTAAGCCTGTTTGCACTGTTTGCATGGAAGTTTCACAGAAAATTACAAACCATGAAGTGTTGGTGCATGTTTCAATTTCAGACACTAAAGATTTGGTGCTTTCTTATTGTGTGATTGAGTTGATTACTTGACAAAAATAATAAAGTATTGTAGTAAGAATTACAGATTTTTTACGAGTTATGTCTCTTTTAAACATTGAAGATGCGGTTTTCTCTAAAGCTATACAAGATGAAATGGCCGTTGGTATAGATTTTGGTACAACAAATTCCCTATGCTTTTACTGGGACGGTGACAAGATGCAAACGATAGTAGATATTATGCCATCTGCTGTTCATTTTAACGATGAAGGTAATATTGTAGATGTAAAAAAAGCAAAACACAGCATTTATTCAGTAAAAAGGCATGTTGCTCAAAGTGAAAAAATACAGGTTGGTTCAAAAAAACTTTGGGCAGAGCAAATTGCCGCAGAGGTTTTTAAAAAAATTAAAAAAGCAATCAACCACAATCTTGGAAATGATGTAACGAAGTGTGTTGTTACAGTTCCTGCTTATTTTGACGATTCCAAAAGGCAGGCAATTAAGTTTTCGGCAGAACTTGCTGGACTGGAAGTGATTCGTATGATAAACGAACCAACTGCGGCAGCACTTTATTATGGTATTGATAACAAGCAGGAGGGTAATTATATTGTGTTTGATCTTGGTGGTGGTACTTTTGATGTTTCAATTCTTGGAATGAAAAAAGGCGTTCTTCATGTTGTTGCAACGGGCGGAGATTCCAAACTCGGTGGTGATGATTTTGATTTTCTAATTTCAGATTATTATAAAATATCAAAACTTTCCGCAAAAGCTTTAAAAGAATATATTGCCATAAATGGCACTTTTGATGGTAAAAAAAACAACTTAGATGAGTATTTTTTAGGTTTGCCAAAAGATGATATTGAAAAATTGAAAAATATTAAAGTAAACCAAGATAGTATTGATGAAATCATACTTCCACTCGTACATAGGTGTATTTATGTTATGCAAGGGGTTTTAAGGGATTCCAAAATACCTCAGGAAGAAATTAAGGGGGTTGTTCTTGTTGGTGGGTCAACGCGAATGCCAATTATTAAAGAAGCATTAAACCATGAATTCACGGTGCCGGTTTTTGATGATGCAGACCCCGACCGTGTTGTTGCATATGGTGCCGCAGTTCAGGCAGCAAATATTGTTAGAAAATCTACGGGTAATTTACTGCTTGATGTCATTCCGCTTTCTCTTAGTATTGAAACAATGGGTGGTGCAGTACAGAAAGTTATTGAAAGAAACACTTCAATACCAATTGAAAAAACAGTGAAATTTACAACATATGAAGATTTTCAAACGGGTATAATTATTAATGTTGTACAGGGGGAAAGAGATTTAGCAAAGGATTGCCGCTCCCTTGCAACATTCGAGTTAACAAACATTACACCTGCAAAGGCCGGAATTGTTAAAATTTGTGTTAAATTTTTTGTTGATGAAAACTCCATTCTCTCTGTTTCAGCATGGGAAGAGGGTGGTAATACTAAAAACGAGATTCAAGTTAAGCCAAGTTATGGCATTGCAGGGGACGAAATTCGTTCAATGCTTATTGATGCAATTAAAAATGCTCAAAATGATATTGAAGAAAAACTTACGGTTGATTCTACCATTGATGCACAAAATGTTATAAAACTTGTGAATGATGCCTTTAAGGATAAACATCTTGCAGTTGGTGATGAAATTTTCCAAATTGAAACCGTTTTGAAAAATCTACAAAATGCTATTATGGAAAAAGATCGTAACAAAATTGATTCCCTAACAAAAGAGCTCGATGCGGCATCAAAAAGTTTTGTTGAACGCAGAACAGCTTGGTATTTGAATAATTACACAGCAGGTAAGGGTGTTGATGAGATTTAGTCTTGAAAACATCTTTTATTGAACTATCTTGTGTTAGTTGATAATTTTTTGTAAAATGTCTAAATATAAATTTGATGCCGAAATTGGCAAGGTTTTAAAAATTGTTATTAATTCAATTTATACTCATAAAGAAATTTTTCTGCGAGAACTTATTTCAAACGCCTCCGATGCTATTAGCAAGTTAAAATACGAATCTCTTTCAAATTCAAAACTTATACATGATGGCTACACTCCAAAAATTTCCGTAGAATTAAAAAAAGATGAGAGAAAAATTGTTGTTTCAGATAACGGCATTGGAATGAACAAAGAAGACATGCTTCAAAATTTGGGAACAATTGCTAAATCTGGAACAGAAACATTTGCTAAAGCATTGCAAGAAAGTGGAAATCCGTTAGAATTAATTGGTCAGTTTGGTGTTGGGTTTTATTCAGCATTTATGGTTGCAAACAAGGTTGAGGTGCTTTCTAAAAAAGCTGGAACAACTGAAGCATTTTTGTGGGCGTCTGAAGGTGATGGTGAGTACACCATTGATAATGCAACAAAAGAAAGCATTGGTACGGAAATTACGCTACACATTAAAGAGGGTGACGAATTTGATGAATACCTTGATAAATTTCGTGTGGAACACATTATTAAATCATACTCAAGCCATATTCACACACCAATTGAAATCATTCATGAAAGTGGTACATCCACCATTTATAACGAGTCCTCTGCAATATGGCTTAAAAACCCAAGTGAAGTAAGTGAAGAAGAGTATAAGAAAGCATATAATTCCATTGGCGGAATGCCATCTGGTTATTTTGCAAAAATTCACAGTAAGGTTGAAGGTGGTCTTGAGTATTCTGCGTTATTATTTATTCCAAATACAAAACCGTATGATATCTACAACCCGGCACGAAAAAACTCAATTAAGCTTTACGTAAAAAGGGTATTTATTACTGAAGAAAATACGGCAATTCTTCCGGAACACTTTCGTTTTATAAAAGGCGTTGTTGATTCTTCCGATTTACCACTCAATATTTCCCGTGAGACCTTTCAAAATAATAAAATTATTGAAAAAATTGGGAAATCTCTTGAAAAAAAAATTATTGGGGAGTTTGAAAACAAACTTAAAAATGACCGTGAAGAATATGCGAAATTTTGGGCAGATTTTGGAAATGTCATCAAAGAAGGCTTGTGTAAGCCTGGCGATCTTAACCTTAAATTATTAGATATTTGCCTTTTTAGAAGTACAAACGGTACCGATTTTACCACAGTAGAAGAGTATCTTTCACGCATGAAACCTGAACAGGATTCAATTTATTACATTACCGCTGAAAGTTACGATGACGGCTTTAATAATCCTCAGCTTGAACTGTGCAAAAAAAATGGAATTGAGGTTCTTATTTTGACAGATACAGTTGATAATTTTTGGGTAAATGTAATTACAAATTTTAAAGAAAAGCATTTTAAGCCCGTTTCTTCTGTTGATCTTAAAATTGAAAATAACAAAGAGGAGGCTGAAATTATTGATGACGAAAAAAACAAAAAACTAATTGAAAAGTTTAAAGAGGTTCTGGGTGATGACATTGGTGAGGTAAAAATTTCTAAAAAACTCGTTGAAAGCCCCGTGTGTCTTTCACAGGGTGAGGGTGGTATGAGTATTCGCATGGAGCGATACCTTTTCGAGCAGAAACAATTGCCGTTTATGTCTCCGAAAATCCTGGAAATTAACCCGAATCATAAAATTTTGGAAGATATTTATTCAAAAATCCAGAAGAATGAAGATACATCCAATGCAATTTACAATCTATTTGACATTGCATGCATTGAAGCGGGAGATGTTCTGCGTAAACCAAGTAACTTTGCAAAACGAATTGTAGAAATGATGGCAAAATAAACTATAAAAAATGGTAGCCAAATTAATGCCGGCAATATTTTCTGGTCATGGCAGCCCAATGAATGCATTGGAAAGTAATAAGTACACAATGTCATGGGTTGACATAACAAAAAATATTCCAAAGCCAAAAGCAATACTTGTAATTTCAGCGCATTGGCAAACAGATGGAGTATCTGTGACCACCAATAAACAACTCAAGACAGTTATGATTTTTATGGCTTTCCAAAAGAATTATATGATATTCAATATGATGTGAATGGTAGCAGAGAGTTGGTTGATAAAATTAGAAATATTATACCAGAGGTGAGATTTGATGAATCATGGGGTCTTGATCACGGTGCGTGGTCAATATTAAAACATATCTATCCAAATGCAGATATTCCGGTAGTTCAACTCAGTATTGATATCCATAAAGCACCGAATGAACATTATAATATTGCAAAAAAACTTCAAACCTTAAGAAATAATGGATTTTTAATAATTGGAAGTGGGAATATTGTGCACAATCTACCAATGATAACGCGTGGTAATATTCAATATAATTGGGCGGCAGAGTTCAATGATGCAATCAAAAATGCAATAATTACAAACAATTTTGATGCTATTATAAATTACAACCAATTACCCGGTGCAAAAGAATCCGTTCCAACTCAAGAACATTTTATTCCGCTTATTTATATTCTTGGTTTGTGTACAGATGTTGATATGGTATCAATTTTTGTAGATGGGATTGAGCTTGGGTCGATTAGTATGACAAGTGTGTTTATTAAAGGCGAGTGACAACCTTAAACGAAATTGCATGAACTTTTTCAGTTTTTAAAAGTTCTGCAACGGCTTGGTTCAGAATTTTATGTCGTTCTAGCGGTTTTTTTATTAGGAGATCGTTTGAATAAACGGTAACATCAAAATGACTTTCACCATTTCCGTTAAAGTGCCCGGCGTGTTCATGAGAAACATTGTTGATGTTTATTTGATAATCTTTTACATTGTGTTTTTTTAACTCTTGTATGATAAGATTTCTAATGCTATTGTGCATTTTTAAATTTTAAATTGATTTCTGGAGATAAATCCGATTGGTTTGTGTTTTAAATTCACAACAATCACGCTACCAATTCTGTTTGTGTTCATAGTGCTGATGGCGTCAATAATATAGTGTTCTTCAGATATAAACTTAGGTGTTTTGTTACAAATATCTTCCGCAACTGCAATTTTAATATCTTTTTCATTTTTTAAGATAAACCGGCGAATGTCTCCGTCTGTAATAACTCCGTATAGCTTTTCATTTTGAATAACACAAACAAATCCATTGGCGTTTTTTGTCATTTTTTGCAAAACTTCCATGGCGTTTGTATTTGATTCAACAGAATAAAATTCATGGTTCATGACCGTTGTTGCTTTGGATATCTTCATTCCCAAGCTTCCGCTTGGGTGAAGTTTGGCATAGTTTGTTTTTGTGAAGTTTTTTAACTTTGATGCACATACGGCAAGGATATCACCTAAGACTAAAGTTTGCGTTGTTGATGTTGTTGGTGCATTAAAAGAATGAGCTTCTTGCGATTTTGGAATTGCAATGCTATAACTTGCATTGGTTGCAATTGTGGATTTTACCTCTCTTGTAATTGCAATTGTTGGAATTTTTTGCTCAAAACAATAATTTAATATAGACATAAGTTCGCTACTTTCCCCAGAGTTTGAGATTACCATAACAATATCGTGGGCTGTGATCGTGCCCATGTCTCCATGTCCTGCATTTGATGGGTCAACAAAAAAACTTGGCACCCCAAGAGAAGACATACTTGCGGAAATTTTTGTTGCAATATTTCCACTTTTGCCAACGCCGGAAGTAACTATATGTCCGGTGCAGTTTGCAATAAGGTTGATAATGTGTTCAAGATTACCATCAATAATTTGAATAAGGTCTTCAACCCCCTGTTTTTCATGTTGAATGATGTCCTTTGCCAAGTTTAAAATCGAGTGCATTGTATCGCCACTAATAATAGTGAGTGCTGTATGTAATTATGATTATAAAGTCAATTTTTTTTAAATTTGCTTGAATTTTTGAAAATAATATGTATTATTGGTGTACAACTTCGGTTGTTATGGCAATAAATGTCCTGCATGTAGGCGGGTATGGACTCGGGTGCAAACCCCGACGCCTCCACCATTAAACAGTAGAAATATGGGGGCGAATTAGCTTCGACATATTCAAGAGCTAAAATGCAAGATTTGCTCGCTAAGGAATGGCGTAATATCCACAACTTTTAAATGGCAAACTTGCTTCTTTAAAAGCTGGTCTTTCTAACCTTGGTAACAAAGCTGTAAAAGCTGTTGCTAAGAAAGCAGCTAACTATGCGTTTGCGGTTGCTGCATAAGTGTTTGTAACACTTGAAGAAGACTAGTTAAGGGGTCTGCAGGCCTACCTTTCAACAGAAAGGCCTGCTTTGTTCGGTAAATAAATATGAAGCAAGAAGAAATTACAAATATTATTCAGAATCTTAATGAAGCAGAACTTGAATTTGCACTTCAAAATGCAAAACAACAGGTTGAAGTTATTAATGAAGGTTTGAAAACTACAGAAAGCCGTACAAAGCTTTTAATTGCATTTCTTGTGGCGGCAATTGCTTTTTGCATTCCGGTGATGGTTTCGCGTGAAAACCCAGCATATTTTAGGATTTTTTGCGGGCTGGTAATTGCCTCATATATTATTGAGGTTTTAATTATTGTGCATAGTTATTTTTGCAACCCCTTTGAATCGCAATATCCCAAAACGGAAAGTATATTGGAATTTACAAGATATTTCAAACAAATTAACAATGAAAAGCCACTGCTATCAACAAAAAAAGATGTGTTAGAAAAAATACTCAACACAACAATTCCTGAACTTGAAAAACTCGAACGGAAAAGAGCTAAAACATTCAACTGCTGTTTAACAACAACTATCTATTTTCCACTTTTATTTGGTGTCATGCTTTTAATAGCATTTTGCATTTGCATAACTGGTTTGTTTGGTTGATTTTGTGGAATGTTGCCTGCTGAAGTTACATGTTGCATTTTCATTGTAGGTTTTACAGGGTTGGTATTTACTGCTGGCTTTTTGGTGTCTGACATTTATTAAGAAATATTTTTTTAAAAATATAGTTAAGAAATAAACCAATTCAAGCCTTGAGCATTGTAACGAACTAAATGCTAATTGTTAACAATTAAAACTCACTTGACATTTGTCTTGAACTTTTTAAAATTTTTCCAATTCTTTGTAACTAATGCGTTTTATTTTAATATTATTGCTAATATCGGCATGTTCAACAACGGTTAATCATGGTCTTGTAATAAAGGATAGCGATGTTTCAATTATTGTGCCAAATTTAACACGAAGAGAAGATGTAAGAACAATTCTTGGCGAGCCTTCTTTTATTTGGAATGAAAAATGGCATTATGTTTCAACAAAAAAGAAATACCGAGCATTTTTACTGCCAAAAATAGAAAAGCACGATGTTTACACAATTGTTTTTAATGGTGATGTTGTTCAAGATATCAAACACCTTACAGAAAGTGATATTCAGTCAACACAAATAGGTAAACATAAAATTAAAACTCAAAAACCGGATTTATCAAAGATATTTAAATAAATTTATGCAGTTTGATGGCATTACTTGGCCGCCGTTTCGTGGAATTCAAGATGGTGAATATAAGCTAAAAAGAACTAAAGATGCCCTTGCTGTTCTTGGAAATCCGCATGAAAAACTTTCAAATATTATTCATATTGCAGGAACAAATGGTAAGGGTTCTGTTTCTGCTTTTCTACAAAATGTTTTGAATGAATACGGTTTTTCTTGTAATGTTTATACATCGCCACACCTTGTGAAAGTCAATGAAAGAATAAAAATTCATTCACAAGACATTTCAGACGACATGATTCTGCAATACACCAAAGAGGTTTATTACATACTAAAAAATACAGGTTTGGAGAACTCTTTAACCTTTTTTGAAGGAATTACGGTGGTAATGTTTTATATTTTTGCAAAAGAAAAAGCAGATTTCAACATTATCGAGGTCGGTCTTGGTGGAAGGTGGGACGCAACCAATGTTATTGTGCAACCGTTACTTAGCATAATTACATCAATTTCACTAGACCATCAAGATTATCTTGGTGACACTCTTGAGGCAATTGCTGTAGAAAAATGTGAAATTATTAAACCGCATTCCAATGCCGTGATAGGCTTTCAAGAAAAAGAAAGTATTTATGATGTATTCAGAAACAAATGTAATAATATTGGTGCCATACATTCAGTATGTAGCGAGCTTGAATTTTTTAATAATAAACTGGATAATTCATACCAAAAACAGAATGCAACACTAACGCTAAAAGCTCTGGAGGTTATTTCAAAAATGATTAGTGTAGAATTTAAAAGGCAAAAATGTGTTGATATTATTGCAAATACGCAGTGGAGAGGTAGAATGCAAAAAGTTTTTCTTGGAGAATTTAACAGAGAAATCTTAGTGGATTGTGCACATAATTTTGGTGGAATTTACCAGTTTTTGCAATACATTAAAACACAAAACGGTACAAGAGTATTAATTCTTGGTATGCTAAAAAGGAAAATTAACCAACAAATTTATGAAGAAATTAATAAAGCTTTGTACAGAGGAGAAATTGAAAATGTGATTACCGTCAACTTTGGAGGCACGGAAGAATGTGTTAATTCGCAAACGCTTGCAGATTTTATTAACCATAAAAATTGTATTCCTGCTGAAAATTTTCACAATGCCTTGCTGCTTGCCGGCAAATTTGATTCTGTCTTTTTGTGTGGTTCAATTTATATGGTTGGCGATTTCTTTCAAACATTTAACATATAAAATGTACAAAATATATGTCAACAATATGCAATTACACACAAAATATGTGCATTGAAGTGCAATAATATGTGCATAATATGCACATAATTTACAACATTTGTGCAAAAAGTTTATCAAAGAAACGAGCAGAATTCACCGTTAGCTGGCGTTTAAAGTGTTTTGTTTCTGAAAATATATAATCATTTGTTTGCATTTCATGCAGTCTGCTTTGGCATCTTTTAAACTTAATGTTTTCAAGCATTTTATCCTCAAAAATGTTAATTGAGTTTTGTCCATCAAATGAAAAAACCATTCCACGAGTGTATAGAATATCAATAAAGTTACGAAAACGAATTGCCTCATCTTCATTTTCTTGTGTAAAGTACTGCATGTTGGAAATATGAATATGTTTAAATGTGCGTGCAAGCTTGCGGTAATCTTTAATACTGGAATGTGTTTTAAATATATGTTTATGTGTTAAAATAATACCATCGTCAAATCTTCCTGAAATTTGTACCGTATGATTGCTATCAACTTCAAGCATTTCTTTTGCCATAATTGGTTTTACATTAAACGCCGATGCAAATTCTTGCAATGTTTCAAATGCAATGTGTGCATGCCGTTTTAGTGTATTTGTACGGTAATCTGGTGTGTTTTGAACATAAATAACTTCCATTTTCTCCTCCAAGAAGTTTGAAAACACTGGAAACATAATTTCTCTGTTAAAACCGTTTGCATATAATTCTTGAGGGGCAAAATTTGATGTTAAAACAATGCTTACACCATTTTTTATTAATACTGAAAGGATGTCGTACAAAATTTTAGCATCTGCAATTGCTTCAATAAAAAATTCATCAAAGCAGAGAATATCAATATTTTTGGCAATTTCTTTTACAATTTTTTCAGTAGAATTTTTGGTTAATAATTTAGTAATATCAAGAAGATAATCATGAAAATGCATCGCAAGAAATTTTGCATCTTTGTTTTTTTCGTATAATTGCAATAAGTAATTTTCCATAACGGTTGTTTTTCCGCAACCGGTTTTTCCATGAATATAAAACGACTTTGGTTTTGAAAATAGCCCTTTCTTATTGGAGAGAAGTTTTTGCAGAATTTCCTGTTGGGTAATGTTTAAAGTAATGCTACCCGTATCCTGCAAATCTCGACCGAAGTATAATAAAGGTGAAGAGAGAGCAGAATGTATAGGGGTGACGAGTGGTGCAATATCTTGGGACACTTACTTTAATTTACTTAAAGACTTCTCAATACGGTTCATTGCATCTTCAAGAATAGCCTCGCTTGTTGCATAAGAAATACGAATAAACCCTGGAAAACCGAATGCTTCACCATGAACACATGCAACTTCTGCATCTTCAAGAAGGTATTCTGTAATTGCTTCTGATGATTGCACTACTTTGCCACTTTCGGTTTTTTTACCGATTAAACCCTCAACAGAAAAGAAAATGTAAAATGCACCGTCTGGCTTTTTTGCTTTTACTCCATTAATTTTTGTTAGCCTTTCAAAAACATAATCTCTTCTTTTTGCAAAAACCGGAACCGTTTCCGCACGGAAATTTCCTGCTTCAAGCAAGCCCAGCCTTGCTGCCTCTTGGCTAATAGAGGAAGGATTGGTTGTACTCTGAGACTGCACATTACCAATGGCTTTAATGAGAGTTTTGTCTTTAATGCCTGCAAAGCCTATGCGCCAGCCTGTCATGGCATAAGATTTTGACACACCATTTACAGTTAAAATTCTGTTTTGTAAATTCGGGAATAACTGTGCAAGAGTATAAAACTTCACACCAAAAACAAGATGTTCATAGATGTCATCGCTCATAACATATACATGCGAGTGCTTTTCAATAACTTTACCAATTTCAATAAGTTCTTCTTTTGTATAAACTTCACCCGTTGGGTTTGATGGCGAATTCAACACAACCCATTTTGTTTTTGAAGTAATTGCCTGTTCAAGTTCTTTTGCCGTAAGTTTAAAATTGTTTTCAAATGTTGTTTTTACAACAACGGCCTTGCCGCCGAAAAGCTCAACCATGTCAGGGTATGAAACCCAATACGGAGCAGGAATTATCACTTCATCGCCTTCATTTATTGTTGCAATAAATGCGTTGAACAATACATGTTTTGCACCACAGCCAACTGTTATTTCTGAAGGTTCATATTCAATTCCGTTTTCATTTTTGAATTTCTGGATAATCGCTTTTTTAAGTTCAGGGGTACCATCTACTGCTGTGTACTTTGTTTTTCCGGAATTAATTGCGTCAATACCGCCTTGTTTTGCTTGAATTGGAGTATCAAAATCTGGTTCACCAACTGAAAGGGAAATAATTTTCTTTCCTTGGGCTTTAAGTTCATTTGCTTTTGCCGTTACTGCAAGAGTTGGAGACGGCTTCATTTTTTGAACACGGCGCGAAATTATGGACATTTTTCAAATATTAATTTGATATAATTCTACCAAATACAACCTCTTGGTTTAAAATCAAGTTTTTTCAATTCATTTTTTGTTGATGATAAAAATCAAATACTTGCTTTTGCAAGCCTGCAATAATTACCGTCCACAAGTATTTATTTTCTTTTAACTTGTCTAACTTGTTCTTGGTTATATTTGCTCTTGTTGAAATAAATCCGTCAAAACCTGTACCAGGTATTCCATCTTTTTCATTAATAACAATTGAACTAAGCAATATATCTTCATTGACTTCATTTTCAATTCTATCATTAATCATTTCAAGCAAGTACGCAAGCCGAGTTTCACCATGAATATCCATAGATGAATTTGTGGCATAAAAAAGTTCATGCATTGTGATATCCTTTTCGTATCCTTTGTTATTGTATTCTTCTGCAAACTCTTTATATGTTAAGGTGTGTTTCTTTTTAGCATAACCAACCAAGATGTTGGTTAAATTAGTAATTCTGTTACTAAGTTTATTAGATGGCAATGACATGTAAAATTATAAAATTGATAAAATATGATTTTATGTTAATAAAAAAATCAAGTTTTTTAAAAAAATTCAAAATTTCTTGAAAATAAATAATTGTAAATCTATTAGAGGATATAACTATGTAAAAGTTAAGATGTCTCAAATGAAAGTTTATTACGATTCCAACTGTAATCCAAGTTTAATTAAAGAAAAAACGGTCGTTATTGTTGGCTATGGTTCACAAGCACACGCACACGCACAAAATTTAAGAGACTCCGGCGTTAAAAATGTTGTTATTGCTTTAAAAGACGGTTCAAAATCTAAACCAAAAGCTGAAAATGCGGGCTTCAAAGTTGTTTCACCAAGCGAAGGTGCAAAAATTGCAGATATTCTAATGATTCTTGTTCCAGATGAAATCCACAAAGAACTTTGGGAAAATGACATTAAAGACAACCTTAAAAAAGGAGCAGTGCTTGCTGTTGCTCATGGTTTTTCTGTTCACTTTGGCACAATTAAACCCTCAAAAGACACCGATGTTATTATGATTGCACCAAAAGGCCCTGGGCATACCGTTAGGTCTGAATATGTAAAAGGTGGTGGCGTTCCTTGCCTTGTTTCTGTGTATCAAAATGCTTCTGGAAATGCTCTTGAAATTGCACTTTCGTATGCGTCAAATATTGGCGGTGGAAAATCCGGTATTATTGAAACAACATTTAAAGATGAATGTGAAACCGATTTATTTGGTGAACAAGCCGTTCTTTGTGGTGGAGCAATGAACCTTGTGCGTGCTGGGTTTGAAACTCTTGTTGAAGCTGGGTACCCTGCTCAAATGGCGTACTTTGAATGTCTTCATGAATTAAAACTAATTGTAGATTTAATGTATGAGGGTGGTTTAGCTGATATGCTATACTCAATTTCCAATACGGCAGAATACGGAGCTTATGTTTCAGGTGAAAGAGTTGTACCGCTTAAAGAAACAAAAGCAAAAATGAAAGAAATTTTAAAAGACATTCAAGAAGGAAAATTCGCAAAAGAATGGATGCAAGATTATGCAAACGGTTATTCTAAAATTAATGCAAGCCGTAAGGAAGTTGCTGGGCTTGGGGTTGAAAAAACAGGTGATGAACTTCGTAAAATGATGCCGTGGATTGGTAAAAACAAAATGGTTGATAAAAACAAGAATTAATAACTCTTTATTACAGGTGTCACTTTGTGACGCCTGTAATTTTTCTAATTTTTCTCCCTTGAATATTCTCGATGCTATTTGCTAAATGCCGTGTTACCAAAAAATCTGCAAAACCTTTGCTAAAATTTCCATCGTAGCAATCTTTCGTAAACTTCACAAGTGATGCAACTCGAATAACACTTGCAACAATGTTGGTATTTGGCATATTCACATAAAAATATAAGTGATTATATATAATAACAAGATGCTATGGAAGTAAATTTCTTTGATGTACTATAAAAGCGGTGAAATTTACCTTAAAAAAGAACTAATTCGAAAACTACTACTGCAAAATATTTATATAGTAATAGTATGTAAACATACAACGCCAACACGCGGACATTTCACCGCAAGCAACAAAACGCCCGCTGTAATTAGTAAAACAAACAGCTTATTTTATCAACGCTTTTACCACAAAAGACAAAGCTTTGATAATTGTTAATGCACATAACACTATTGCACATAACGAAATGTATGTTCTGAAAAAAATGTCGTACATATATATTTATATTAGTTAAATATATATTTAAAATATGTATAACTTTGAAAAAAGTCAAGAAAAAAATGTCTTGACATAATTCATCTTAAACAAATATTAATTGTTAATTTGTTTAAAGGATATGCTTGTAAATGCTGAAAAAACCAAAAGTATGCAAAATACCACTAATTCTGATGACAAACTGCTGAATCAAATTTTTTCAACAGAAACCAATACCAAAAGAAAAATGTAACGCTGAAAATATTTCTGCACTTGCAAATATTATTGAAAGCAAGGGCTTAGATATTCCTGTGACAGATAAATGTTTTTCATCAAACCAAATTCGATTATCGAGCATTGCAATTAAGAATGAACAAAAAGCAAATAAAACTAAAGGTTTTTTTGCAACACTTGGAAAAGGATTGGGTAATTTTTTGACAAACACCATAGACTTAGTAGCCAATTCTATTGGTGTTGTAGCAAAATCAATGAAAGGTATAGAAAAAGGTGCAAGTAAATTTATGGAAAAAACAGTCAAAGCCGGTGGAAATGTAATTGAGGGTGGTGGAAAGTTTACAAAAGACTCCCTTAAGGGAGCTGGTGCAGCTATTAAAGGTATTGGAAAAGGTACCGGTGCACTTACAGAAGGTCTGGGTAAAAGTGGTGCGGTACTTTCTTATGGGGCCTCTATGGGTGCTGGTCACCTTGTTGAGGGTGCTGGTAAGGGTGGTGGTGACGCACTGCAGGGTGTTGGTTCTTTTGTGAAGAATTCTAGTGAAGGACTTGGAACATTTGCAAAAAGTGGACTGGAAGTTGGTGCTAAAATAACCACATCTGCGGGTAACCTTGCCTCTGAAGCCATCAATACTGCAACAACTGGAGTTGCAGTTGCTCATAATGGTATAAAAGCATTAGAAAGTACTACAAGGTATGGCGCAAACAAACTTGAAGAAAAACTTAATGGTGGAAAATTAAACATTGATAACCTCCACAATGGAGGGGAAGAATCCAGAGCTGATTTCAAGAAAAGAATGATGACAGGATTGAGTGAAAAATCACCAATGCGCAGTAGTTCAGTATCACATTTTGAGTTACCAGAAATGTCCAATTTAAAACCTAAAAATTTCAATAAACCAAATATTTCTAAAACTGTATCATTTGGAAAGGGTTCTCGTACATTTGACTAAATTCCTCTTGACATATCGATCATCCTAAAATAAATTTCCCCATAATGTATTTACTACAAAAAATGAGTATATCGAAAAATTATAAAATTCACAAACATTCCTTTGATGTTATCGTTATTGGTGCCGGAGGAGCAGGTCTTCGTGCAACATTTGGAATGGCTGAAAAAGGTCTGAATGTTGCCTGTATTTCTAAAGTTTTTCCAACTCGTTCACACACAGTAGCAGCACAAGGTGGAATTTCTGCAGCTCTTGGAAATATGGGAGAAGATGACTGGCGTTGGCATGCTTTTGATACTATTAAAGGTTCAGACTGGCTTGGAGACCAAGACGCCATTGAGTACATGTGTAAAACTGCACCACAAGCAATTATTGAACTTGAACACTATGGTGTTCCATTTTCAAGAAATTCAAAAGGAGAAATTTACCAAAGACCGTTTGGTGGAATGACAACCGAATACGGTGAAGGGAAGCCTGCTCAAAGAACATGTGCAGCAGCAGACCGTACCGGGCATGCAATTCTTCATACTCTTTATCAACAATCTTTAAGGCATAACGCAAAATTCTTTATTGAATTTTTCACAACAGATTTAATCTTCAATGATAACCAAGAATGTGTTGGATGTGTTGCATGGGAACTTTCAACAGGAGATTTACATATTTTTGAAGCAAAAATTGTCGTTCTTGCAACGGGTGGTTATGGAAGAGCATATTCTTCATGTACATCTGCTCACACATGTACGGGTGACGGGGGTGGAATGTTTGCTCGTCACGGCTTTCAAATGCAAGACATGGAATTTGTGCAATTTCACCCAACCGGAATTTATGGGTCAGGTTGTTTGATTACAGAAGGAGCAAGAGGCGAAGGCGGTTATTTAATTAACGCAAATGGTGAACGCTTCATGGAAAAATATGCACCGAAAGTTAAGGATTTGGCATCTCGTGATGTTGTTGCCCGTGCAATTACGGTTGAAATTAATGAAGGAAGAGGTTGTGGCCCTAAGAAAGATCATGTACACTTAGTACTTCATCACATTGACCAAAAAACCCTTGCAGAACGTTTGCCGGGAATTTCAGAATCCGCTAAAATTTTTGCTGGTGTTGATGTTACAAAACAACCAATTCCAATTCTTCCAACCGTTCACTATAATATGGGAGGCATTCCAACCAACTACCACGGTGAAGTTGTTCAAGTAAAAGACGGCAAACTGGAAAAAGTTAAAGGTTTAATGGCAATCGGTGAAGCCGCTTGTGTTTCCGTTCATGGTGCAAATCGTTTGGGCTCAAATTCATTGCTTGATTTAGTTGTTTTTGGGCGTGCTGCAGCAATTAAGGCTGCGGAATTACTTAAAAACGATAATAAATCTGTTGAGCATATTCCTCAAAACAAAATTGATGAGGTTGTTACAAGGTTTGATAAAATCCGCAAAACTGATGGTAAATACACAGTGGCTCAAATTCGTAAAGAAATGCAAGAAGTTATGCAAAAGCATGCTGCAGTTTTCAGAACCAAAGAAAGCCTTGAAATTGGTGCAAAAAAGATGGAGGATATCTTTAAAAAATTCGAAGATCTATCTGTGCGTGATAAATCTCTTATATGGAATACGGATCTACTTGAAGCATTCGAACTTCATAATTTACTATACCAATCTCTTGCAACAATTAAATCTGCTTTAAACAGAGAAGAAAGTCGCGGTGCTCAAGCAAGAGACGACTTCCAAGATCGCGATGACATCAACTGGTTAAAACATACAATGATTGCAATCAACAATGATGCAAGCCACACATTTGAATACCGTGAAGTCGTACTTACTCCATTAACAGACCAAATGCCTGCAGTGCCACCAAAGAAAAGGGTTTATTAGTGAAGTATGATAACTGATGCAATAAAAGAAAGGTTAAATTTGTTTAGATTATACCTTGGTCTGGTTTTAGCTTCAATTGGGACAATTACAGTATGGACGGTGCAGAATTTTGATAACATCCAGTTGATAAAGTTTATTTTCATAGCGATATTCGCTTTGATAAAAATGATTGTTTCTGTCTTTATTGAATTAAAAATTAGAAAAGAAATTAACTTATTAAGAAATGTATGAACCCGGACATTGTATTTTATGCGGCAATCGTACTTTGGGGTGTGGCTATTGTAGGAATGGGTATATTAATTATCCGGGACACTGATTTTGAAAAACAATTGCAAAAAGAAATTGATGAAAAAAAAGCAAAAACTTTATAATACTTAATGCAAGAATACAAATTACAGCTTGAAACAACTCTTAATTCCCTTGAAGAACTAAGGGTGTTTCTTTAACTTGGATACAAAAACCCAAAAACTTAACACCATTACAAAACAAGTTGAGGAAGGAGATTATGATGTTAAACTTCTTAAAGAAAAAACCTCACTTGAAAAAGAGCTTGCTGTTTTTGATGATATTCACTCAAAAGTAGAAGGATATTTTGAAATCGTTGAAATTGCTGATGATGATTTGCTAAAAGAAATATCGCAAGAACTTCCAAAACTGCAAAAACAAATTGAGGAAATGGAAATCACCGCAATGTTTAACGATGAAGCCGATAAACTTGGTGTTATTCTGGAAATAAATTCCGGAGCAGGGGGTACTGAAAGCCAAGATTGGTCCCAAATGCTTGAACGCATGTATCTTCGCTGGGCCGAAAGAAAAAGCTTTAAGGTGCAAACTATTCACAGGCTTGAAGGTGAAGAAGCCGGAATTAAACAAGTTATTCTTCAAATTGAAGGTGAAAATGCTTATGGAATGTTAAAATATGAAATAGGGGTTCATCGTTTGGTTAGAGTTTCTCCGTTTAATGCTCAAAATAAAAGGCAAACATCTTTTGCTTCGGTACTTGTTACTCCGTTAATTGATGATACAATTAAAATTGAAATTAACCCTGCGGATTTAAAAACCGATACATACCGCTCCTCCGGTGCCGGTGGGCAGCATGTCAACACAACAGATTCCGCCGTTCGCATAACACACATTCCAACGGGAGTTGTTGCCGCTTGCCAAAACCAACGAAGCCAACTTCAAAACAGGGAAACTGCTATGAAAATGTTGATGTCCAAACTTTACGAAATTGAGGAACGCAAACGCCAGGCAAAAAGGGATTCGGTTGAAAAAGACGATGTCTCCTGGGGGAATCAAATCAGAAACTATGTTCTTCACCCATATAAACTTGTAAAAGATACAAGAACCTCTCACGAAGACCTTAACCCCAACAAAGTTCTTGACGGTGAAATTGATGAGTTTATTTTTAAGATGATTTATAAAAGTAAGAAGGGGGAGGAAAATTCTTGACAAATTCACCAAATACTCTCCTTAGATAATATCTATTTTTTATATATGTTTGATTTTGTCTACGATTACTGCAATCTCACAAAACCAAATGATAGCGATATATCATTTTTTGAAAACAAGTATAATGAAGCTCGTAAAAATTTTTGGAATTTTGATGTTGTAAAGTTTGCAAACTCTCTTGGAATAAAAGTGTTTATGGACGAAAACCTTAAAGAAGAGGGATGCATTGAATACGACAGAGAATATAACACTTATAGCATTACTATCAATGCAAAGCAACCAAAAAATAGAATAATTTTTACAATTGCTCATGAAATTGCACATTTTGTGTGTGATAAAGCATTAATTCAAGAACAGCGAGTTTTTAGAGAAGTTGGAAATAGAGGTATGCCCGAAGAAAGAAGAAAAATTGAAGTTAGAGCAAACAAAATGGCTGCCGATATTTTAATGCCGAGTGAAAAATTTATAGAACTGTGGAACAGCGGCGATTCCGTTAAAGATTTATCAAAAAAATTTTGCGTTTCTGAAGATGCCGTGAAGATAAGGTTAAGCTATCTATTAGGCGTTGTTTTATGAAAAATGGCAAACAGGAAATTAACTCACAAAAAGATTTAAACCATCATATTCAAGACAACTATGCGTGGTTTGTTAAATGTTCAATGGTGCTACTCTTTTTTGCAATGTTGTTAGCATTTGTATTTATTAGCATTTACGGATTTATGTTAATAAAAACTGGTGATATAAAATTGATTGCTCAAATTATTGCCGGTGTTGCAGGTTGGATATTATTCGTTATTCAAACTTTCAAAAACAAAAAACCACAATAACCCCTTGCCTTCCGCCTAAAAATATGCTACACTGAAAGAAAAACTTAAACTATGCTTAGGCTTTTCTTTTGGCGGGTGTTATTGTTGCCGTGGGTTGCGTCTTGCGTAATGTTTGCAGGAGAGCGCACCACAACCACAACGGTAGAATCAAACCCCACAGGTGCAACTGTTTATGTAATTCATACGGAAAAAGTGCACGATAGTATATACTCCCATTTTCCAAAAACAAAAAATGAACACGGAGACACAATGAGCATTCAAGGCACAACGCCTTTCATAATTACCCTTGCAAGGGGCAAAAATACAAAAGTAATAGTTGCAAAAGATGGTTACAAACCAACAAAGTTCACAATAAATGTTAAAAGAGAATCTGTTTATTACGACGGCAAAAACAAAGCATGTCTTGGAGACAAATACTACGCATGGTTATTTGGCGGTTTTTGGGATGATGTGGTGAATAGCTATATTATTAGCGGAACAAAGAGCGATTTTTGTAAAGACGTTCGCCACGCATATTATATTCATTTAGAACCTCTGTTTGAAAATAAAACTTGAAAATTTAGTTTGCAAAAACTACAAAAACAATAAAGTTTAGTTTTTGTAATGAACCTTCAAGTATACCTTCCTTACGCAATATTTATATTTCCCTTAATAGGTTCAATTCTTGCAGGGGTATTTTTCATAAAATTACGCGCCTTTTTTGCACAAGTTTCGTCATCTGTATTAGTTGCACTTGCTTGTCTAGCCTCGGCCATTGTGTGTTTTGAGTCTGTAAAAAACGGCATTACATACGACATTAAACTGTATGAATGGTTTGTTTTGTATAAATTTACATCAACAATTTCCATATCAATTAATTCTATCACGGCAATTATGCTTTTTGTTGTGACTTTAGTTTCAACAGTTGTTCACATCTACTCGGTTGGTTATATGCATGATGACCCACACCGCCAAAGATTTTTCTCCTATCTGTCGTTGTTCACATTTTTCATGATTGTACTTGTTACAGCCAAAGATTTTATACAACTATTTCTTGGTTGGGAGGGCGTGGGTCTCTGTTCTTATTTATTAATCGGTTTTTGGTTTAAAAAAGAATCTGCAAATTTAGCTTCAATAAAAGCATTTATCACAAATAGAGTATCAGATGTATTCATGGCTACAGGTATTTGTTTAATATACTGTATATTTAGAACATTAAGTTTTGATGAAGTTTTCAACCAGATACAATCCGGAATTTCGTCATGTTATTTTATAGGTCATGATATCACAATCTTTAATTGTAAAATTGACACCGTTACATTAATTGGTGTAATGTTATTTCTTGGTGCAATGGGAAAGTCTGCTCAACTTTTTTTACATGTTTGGCTTCCAGACGCAATGGAGGGACCAACACCCGTTTCTGCCTTAATTCATGCAGCAACAATGGTTACCGCAGGAGTATTTTTGATGGCAAAGTGCTGGATTTTTATTGAACATTCCGTGTTCTTACAACAATTTATTACAATTATTGGCGCAACAACTGCAATTTTTGCAGCAACGATTGCATTGGTTCAAACGGATATTAAGAAAATCATTGCTTATTCTACATGTAGCCAATTGGGATACATGTTTTTTGCAATCGGGGTTCTTGTACCGTCTGCCGGAATATTCCACTTGGTAACGCATGCTTTCTTTAAGGCTCTTCTTTTTCTTGGTGCCGGTTCTGTAATTCATGCGTGTCATCATGAACAAAATATCTTTAAAATGGGTGGGCTTTGGAAAAAAATTCCATTTACATTTGGAATGTTTATGATTGGTTCCGTTGCTATTGCAGGAATTTATCCTTTTGCCGGATACTTTTCCAAAGATGCAATTCTAGAGGCTGCTTATGTTTCGCACACCACTCATGGCAATTATGCCTTTGTTCTTGGAACTGTAGCCGCATTTTTAACAAGTTTTTATTCGTGGCGTTTAATTGCAGTAGTTTTTCATGGAACATACAAAGGTGATGCACATCATCACCCGCACGAGTCTCCGCTTATAATGTTAATTCCACTTGGAATTTTAACAATTCCATCAATATTTTCCGGTTTAGTTGGCAACTATCTTCATATTTTAGAAACAGAATTTTGGCATGGAGCGATTTTTGTTGCACAAGAAAGACTGGTACATATGCACCACGTGAGTTGGTATATTAAATATCTTCCAAGCGTACTTTCATTTATTGCAATTACACTTGCTTACATCCTTTATTTAAAATATCCTAATTTGCCGTTAAAATTAAGTATTACTCTTCGCCCTGTACGGTTTCTTCTTCAGAAGAAATACTTTTTTGATGAAATATATTCTTACATTTTTGTGCGTGGGTTAAAGAATTTGAGTAATTTCTCAATAAAAATAATTGAAAGAGCGAATGATGCTATTATTCCGCATGGGTTTGTTTTTGTTGCAAAACTTTTTGGGAATGGTGTTAATAGATTACAATCCGGCATTACATTTGTTTACTTTTTATTCTTTTTTACATTTATTTCGTTGATTTTTCAATATTACAGTTTTATAAATGATAGGGGTTTAATGCATTATACAGTTACATGGGTGAAAAATTTATTGAGCTAAAAATTTTGGCTAAAAACGGAATAAAGTTTAATGGTCATGTTTCGTTAATTACCATTCCATCAATAACAGGTGAAATAACACTGCTACCGAACCATATTCCGCTACTTTCTGGGTTAAAACCCGGTGTAATAAAATTCGGGCAAAAATCTTCAGAAAAAGTTTCAATAGCATCTGGTTTTATTCGTTTTATAAACAATACTTGTGTTATCACCATTGAAGAAGAAGTTGTGAAAAAAGCTTCGTAACATGCAAGTAATACTTTTTGACTTTGACGGTACTCTTGTGGATACTCAGCACCTTTATAATTTAGCTATTTCAAAAGTTCTTTCTGATTTTAATAAAAAATACACAGTAGAATACTGTTCAAATTTTTTTGACGGTAAATGTTGGAACGATGCTTTTGAAGAAATATCCAAAGAAGAAGGCTTTGATAAAGACAAAATATTTCATGAAGGCTTAAACCATGCAAGGGAACTAATGTCTAACCATATTAACACAACAACAGGCACTCTAGAAGCATTAGAAATTCTTAAAGAAAAAGATATTAAATATGGGATATGTTCAAATTCACACACAGACCAAATTGAGTTCATCTTAAACAAAACCCAGTTAAAAAAATACTTTCCAAATGATGTAATCTTTGGTAGAAATTTTGTTCAAACAGGCAAGCCAGCAAGCGATATCTATCAATTTGGGCTTAAAAAAATGTGCATCAATGCAGAAAGTTGTTTTGCAGTTGAAGATAGCATTAACGGTGCAACAGCAAGCATTAATGCGGGTATTAAAACGTTTATCTTTTCCGGTGCAACAAGTTTTGGTGGAGAAGAAAAGTTTAAAAAGACATTTGATTTTCCACTTCAATTATTTCACGACATGCGTGACGTTGTAAATTTTATTGTTTATGCAAAGCAATAATATAAATTTGAAAGTTAACAATCTTTTAAAATATTACTTGGGAGTTTTATCGCAACTTGGAGACTTTCAACAATTTGGTAATTTTCCCATTATTATTGCAGACGAACCCC
Organism: Alphaproteobacteria bacterium; assembly: GCA_030830305.1. Classification (GTDB taxonomy): domain Bacteria; phylum Pseudomonadota; class Alphaproteobacteria; order Rickettsiales; family Deianiraeaceae; genus CAJQOT01. The sequence continues at coordinate 26,190 of JAURNI010000010.1, forward strand.
CTGTTCCGTTAAAGACGGATATCAAAATTGTGGAAAAAGCTACCGTGCCCATCGTTACAAAAGAACCACAAGAACAAGTGAACTCAAAGATTGTTACCAGTCAAATTGTAAAGCAGCAATATAATTTAGAAAACATTCAAACACTTGAAGAACTTCGTCTTTTGCTTATTAAAACAGAAGTATGTGAAATTCAACATTTCTCAACAAACACTGTTTTTGGAGATGGAAACCCAAATGCAAGAATTCTTGTCATTGGTGAGGCTCCGGGGCAAGAAGAGGACGAACAAGGTATTCCATTCTGTGGTAGATCTGGCCAACTTTTAATGAATGCATTTTCATCAATCGGACTGCAAAGAAACAAAAATTTCTTTATTACAAATAATATTTTCTGGAGACCTCCTGGTAACAGAAAGCCAACTGATGTTGAACTTGAAAGTTGTAGGCCTTTTCTGAAAAAAATGATTGAAATTATTAACCCTGAAGTTGTTATTTGTATTGGTGCAGTTGCGGCGCAGAATATCTTAGAAACACAAAATTCCATTTCGTCATTGCGTGGTAGAGTGTTTAACAAAGCTTTTGATTTTACCACAAAAGTTTTTTGTTTATATCACCCGTCATATCTTCTTCGCAATCCATCAAAAAAATATGAAATGTATAAAGACTTGCTAGGAATTCTACCAAATATTTCCCATCTTTTATGATTGCCTTCCGTCTTTTTACGGTAATCTTTAAATTAACTGTTTGCCTATCTTTTAAAAGGTACTTCATTGTCCGTTTAATATTTTTACCCATTCATATAACGCTATACCCTCATTTATTTTTCCTTCAATATTACAGAAGGTTACAAGTTGTAATGGAATCTTTGGGTATAGTTTTTATAAAACTTGGGCAATCCCTTTCTCTGAAAAGCTTTCTTTTTTCAAAGGAAACACTAAAAGCACTTTCTTACTTACAAGAAAACGTAAAACCTGCAACAATTGATATTCATCAATATTTAAAAGAATATAATCCAAAATTATATGAGTTCAAAGGTTTTTCGGTTAACCCCATTCCAATTGCTTCAGCGTCTGTTGCACAAGTATACAAAGGAAAGTTAAACGATCAAGATATCGCTATAAAAATAGTAAAACCAAATATTAAAAAATACATTGAAAAAGATTTTGCAGTTGTGTTTTTTTTGGTTAAAATTGCAAATCTTTTTTGTTCACCTGCATTACAAATTGTTGATGTTGCGAGCGACATTTACACAAACATTTTGAATGAAATAAATTTAACAAAAGAAGTGAATAATCTTCAAGGAGTCAAAAGAAATATTGTTTTTGATGTAGGAATTCATACCCCAAATGTATTCTTTGAATACTGCAACCAAAGTGTGATGGTGATGTCGTACATAGATGGAATCTCTTTAAGAAAAGTTATACATGGAACGCATTCATATAACGCAAAAGTTATAGCAGAAAATGTTATTAAAGCGTATTTATATCAAGTATACCGAGATGGCTTCTTCCACGCAGACATGCATGCCGGGAATATTTTTGTTAATAAAAACAACTCAATTACACTACTTGATTTCGGCCTTGTTTCTAGAATTTCTCTTAAAGACCGCCGCGCCGTTGCAACAATGATTTATGCATTTTTACATAATAATTATGAACTCGTTCTAAAAACCCAACTTGAGGCCGGATATATTTTAGAGAAAATATTTTTTAATGAACAATATCGTATGGCAATGCAAAAGCTATCTTTAAATTTTCAGGGTAATTTTGAGATGTCTCTTTTTACAAGAGAACTTTTTTCAATTATGAATAAGTTTAATGTTTTTGTGCCAAAACACTTATTGATGCTTAATAAAACTATTATGTATGTTGAAGATGTTACCAAGCAATTGGACCCAAATTTTCAACCGTTTAAAGTTATTTTACCGTGGATTAAAAAATGGTATTATAAAGAACAAATTACAATTTGTGCAGAAAAATTATTTAAACTGCTTAAATAATTAATGCGTAAGTGTAATAACTTTTGCATTCCGTTTGTACATTGATCGTTTCCTCGTTTTTAATCACCTTACCAATTGGAATACCATCTGGAAATTGATCTCCGGAGGAAGCAGTAAAAAGCTCTTCACCATCTTCAACATCATCTTGTGTGAATTCGTCAAAAGGTACAAACTTTAACATATTTTCACCACCATGTATCATTCCTATTATTTTTGTTTTACTGGTATAAACAGGAAGACGAAATTGTGGATCTTGGTATGCAAGGATATAATAATTTCCTTGTTCATTTTTGACAACTCTTCCAATTAAGCATTTCTGATTAAACACCAAGTTATTTGTTTTTACCTCATTTTCCGAAATAAAAAATATTTCTTTTGTGTTATGAGTTGAAATTGAGTATAAAAGTTTAACCACTTGTTTTACTTGGTGAGTTGCTGCTGTTTGCTGAAATGATTGCAATGTGTTTAAAAGTTCGTTATTAATGTTTTTTGTTTGCTGAAGATCGTTTGAAAGTGCTGTCATTTGCAATGCAAGCCTTTCCATTTCAAGTCTTTGTTCGCGAAAACGAAGAAAATCTATTATATAATTTATTCCCCAATGCAGTAAAATGCTACCATGCTGTAATGGATTATATATTGTATACTTTATAACATTGCTTCTAACATTTTCCGTATTGTGTGTAAAAGTTTTATGATTTAGCGTTATATATAAGAATACCAACATTACAAGAATATTACGAGCAGACCCAAGCTTTGAAATAGTTGTGTTTTTCATAGTTACAATATAGATTTATAATCCTTAATAAGGTTCTGTGTGTTTTGTTTATTAATTTCAATGATTTTTAAAATTGTTTTATAATGTTCGTCTCTTTGATTAAAAACCTTGAGAACCGACAAAGGTAAGGCTTCTGTAAGTTTAATAGTATATATATCTTCCGATGTGTTAACAACAACCTTATTTGTTCCTTCTTTGACAAACATTAATTGTTTTGAGATTTTTGAATTTAATTGAAAAAATTGTTTTATAAAATGAGTGGAACATGCTGATTCCATAAAAATACTAACAGCAAAATGTGAAAAAATTTCACTATACTTCATGACATGATGTCTTTCAAAAGTTTCCGGAATATCAGAACATGCAATAATACATACAAGTTTTTCTTTGTATTCCTTAAGAATATCGCTCAATATTTCTTGTGGTAAAATTTTTTCATTAAATATTTCAAATGTTCTGTCGAATTTAATAACGCTATGTGGTGCAATATGATGAACATTAACAAAGAGTGTGTAAAGTGCAAAAAGAGTATACAAACTTGGCTCAAGATGATTTGTGTTAATTGAAACAAATAGGTGCTCATCTTCAAAAATATCATCTGATGCAAAGAATCCGTTATTGTTTGCAAAAGTAAGAATTTCAATCAATGTTGCATTGCTTGTTAGTTCAAGAATTTGTTCGAATGTCATTTCATGCTTTAACTTAAGGCACAAGTCCCGTGTTGACTGCGAGAGCTCCTCGTTGTTGTGGATTGAATGTAATGTACAATAATAGGAAACCAAATATGAAAAAAATATAAAGAAATGTTTTCTGCGGTATCTTAACAGATTAAGTATATTCACCTGTATATTTGATACATACCTACCATGACATATTTTATTTAATGAAAGACTGGAATATTGAGCGTCTATACAAATAACCTTTGATTTGTTCTTTAGATGAAGCAGTAATGTATTAAGAAAAATTGTTTGATTTGGATTTTGCAAACCATGAACCAAAATATGCTGTGTTTTTTGTATTGTAAAAGGAGAAAGTGCATAATATGTGTTATTTGTAGAAACTAGTGGTAAAAACGGTAGGTGTTGAATTTTGTCAACACCTGCAAATAACACATTTTTAGAAAAAAGTTGTTGCCCAACATGTTTAATGTTTGTATATTCCATTCGGTTTAAAAATGGCGGATTTGCCGGGAGACTTGCATAAAAAACCTGCTCAAGGTTAATATCTTCTCTTATTGCAACCACTCCGGATTTATGAAGATTTGTCATTATTTCATTTGTAGCTTGCTGTATTTCTTGTGTCGTTTCGGCATGAATTATAAAATTTGTTTGCATTACAACAGGCTGTTGTTCATTAAGAATTTCTTCCCAAGAGCATATTTTTGAAATATCATTATTTCGTAGCACATTAGATGTTTTATGCTGGTACTCAAAAAGACCTTTTATTTCTTTTGCGTCAATGGTGTGAATTGTTTGAGAGATTATAAACGGATATTTTGATGTAAAAATTTTTACTAGTCTACTTTTGTCTACATACGGAAAATCTTTAACTGTTAAACATGTTGTAAAATTTTTAAGTTTACCACGTTTTATTGCTAAATAATTTTTATGATGTTTGATTGATGTCGGTTTTATATATTCTGAAATTTCAGTATCTGCAAGTGGTATTTGCGTATGTATGCCGAACAGCAAATGATACAAAAACGCAGCATTTTGTGAATACAAAAAACCTCCGTGATTTTCCGCAGTAAGTAATGTTGGTGAATATTGTTTAATTGCTATGCAAAAATTATTTACAATTTCTTCCAGCTTTTTGATGGACTTCTCCAGTTCCATTAAGAACTTATTTTGCAAAAGAAAGTGTCCTACATTATTTTTATTAATTTTGTAACCAATTGTTGAAATTGTGATATAAAATTCGTGAGTACATTGATTATGGAGAAAAATATTTTGCATTTGCTTGGTTTTCAGATATTCCGTAAAAGACAACCTACCTTCTTCTTTTTGTTTTGAATATATTGTGTGTATATTAATAAGAATATCATTTGTTAAAATGTTCTGGATTTCTTTTAGAATATTATCTTTAAATGATATGTTTGATGACGGTTCAAGTTTAATTGTTTGACTAATTAATCCAGATTTAGATATTACAGTAGACTGACTAATGTGCGCAGAAAAAGGAATAAAATAACCTTCAAACGGTGTTTCATTAAAATTTTTTTGCATAACCCGATTTACTTAGTTTTGCCATATATTCTTTGGTACTTTTTTTATTTTCACTTTGAACATTTGCAATTTTTTGTAATGGAGATAAATTACCGACATTATCCACTTTTTTTTGCTGAAGATTAAACAAAACGGAAATTATTTCAATTTCTTTTTTTTTATCCAATTCCTTTTTTTGTGCTTTTTTTCTTTCACGATCTAAACAATATATAATATGTAATCTCCTGTTAAGCACGCGTTGTAATGCTGCGCGTAACCTTGGTGGTAGGCTTGAAATATTAAGCATTAATGAGCCTGTAAGCATACGCTGTGTTAATGCTTTGATTAGCATATTTTCCAGTTTTAGAATTTTACTTATAACTTCTCTTTTTTGTTCAAGACTCATTTGTTTATCATTTTTGATAAGCAGTAAAAGCTTTTTGTATTTCTCCAAAGAAGCCTGCATGTTAGTTTTCTGCTGAGTTGTTGCGTTTGTAATATTTCTTTCCTATGAAGTATGATGATATTGGTGATATTAATACCGCAATAAGCGTTACATAAAGTACTCTTGTATATAAGAAATTAATATTGATTAACAATGCGAATAACGCAAGAGGAATACATATTATTTCAATAATTGTAGTGAAGTGTAATATTTGCAAAGCACTTTGAGACCTATAAATTCCAATAGCAGCAAAAAATAATAGTATTGCACAAACCAACAATGGTAAAGGTGTAAGTAACGTCATTTTCATAAAAAACTCTTGCATAGAGGTAATAAACATAAAAAACAATTGCAAGTTAATATTTTATCCTCTGAAAGTATACTCATTAAAATTCATCTGTATTTTATGTGGAAAATTTTGCTGTGTATAATTCTTGTATTTATTTCATGTAATAGTGAAGAGTATATTGAAAATAATACAGCCGGACAATCATTATATGATAATGAAAATTTAGTATACGACCACTATCGCAACTCACTAAACGAAGCATCAACAGTTGGCAATAAACAAATTTTTAATCAACAGACCGTTGATAGCTCTGGTATTACTTGTACGGATAGCTGTGTTTCCAGCCCTCTTCATATTGCCATTGTTCCAATGAGTTTTGGCCACCCAGATGTTTTGAGCGAAATTAATAATACAATTGCACTTGTTCGGGCAAGCAAGCCGTCTGAAAACTACACAATTAACGTGATACACGGTGAGCAAAATATTATGCGTGATTTATTATCATTAAACCCTGATATTATTGTAGGTCCTTTTGGTACACAAGATATTCCAATTTTACAAAGACAGCTAAGAGATGCAGGATTAAATATTCCCGTTATTTCATTAGATACCCGTAGCACTAAAAATGTTAGCCGCATTATTACTATGAGAGATCGAGATACCGAAATAGCCGCAAAAAAAGATACTATTCATAACTTGGGATACAAAGTTGAAGATGATATTTCGTCAATTATGGAAGTATTAAAGAAAAAAAACTATAAACATTATGCAATGTTTGCACCCAACAATGAAATTGGTGCAAGTAGTTATGAAACTTTTTCAAAATATGCTAAAAAAAATAAACAAGAAATTTCAAGAGTAGAATTCTACGAAACAGATAATCCGGATATTGCAAAATATGTTAACAGGTTAAAAAATGCCATAAAGCAAACCTACTATGAAAATGTTGCAAATGGTAAGTTCCAGGAGGATAATCATACTTTTGCAAACAAAATTGTTTCAAGAAAAGGAGATACTGTCATTCTAAAAAACGGTGCAAGGTATTATAAAAGAACTAAAACCCTTGATGCAATTATTATTGATGCTTCTGTGAAAGATTTTCCAAAAATACTTGATTTAATTAATCAAGACCAAGCATTTGATAATATATTGCTTGTTGCATCACCAAGAACTGCAGATGCAATTATTGAAATGTTAAACAATCCAAATTATGCACCTATTGACAAGCCTATTTTATTTCCTTCAAATTTTGGGGTTTATCGTGCATATTATGAGGTCTAT
>JAURNI010000105.1 GCA_030830305.1 Alphaproteobacteria bacterium
CGATCGTTCACGGTTTAGCTGTGATGGTCTTTCCTCTCAAAGAATAGACAGGCCTTATATTAAAAAAGACGGTAACTTTGTGCCCGTTACTTGGGAAGAAGTATTGTCCATAGTTTCAGAAAAGATGCTTGAAGCAAGTGATAAATCTTGTGCAATTGCCGGTAATTTTGCTGACGCAGAATCACTTTTTGCACTAAAAAAACTTTTTACTTCACTTCACAGTAGTTATACAGAAATTAATGAAGACGGTGCAAAAATTATTACAAACAACCGTAAAAACTATATTCTTAACACACCTATTGCAGAATTTGAGAATCTTAAAAACCTTTTAATTATTAATTGTGATGTGCGTAGCGATGCACCACTTTTAAATTCAAGAATTCTGAAAGGTATAAAAAAAGGTTTAAAAGTTTTTGTTATTGGTAATGAGTTCAACGCAAACTATAAATATAGCTACCTTGGTAAGGATAAATCAATCTTAAATGACATTTTAGAAGGAAAATACCCGGAACTATTTGGTGAAAAATCTGCGTTATTGCTTGGTAGAAAGGCACTTGTTCAAAAAGATGGATACTATATTCACAGCTTAGTGCTGGATATTGCTCAAAAAATGGGTATAAATGCTTTTAATTTACTACATACTTCTGCTTCAACGGTTGCAGGTCTTGATTTTGGATTTTCTTGCGATGGCGGAATTGATGAAATTTACAACAAAATAAATAAAGGTGATATTAAACTTTCATTTCTTCTTGGTGCAGATGATATTAATTTTGATATCATCAAAAAAACATTTGTTATATACCAAGGAACTCATGCAGATAAGGCAGTACGCTATGCAAATATCATTTTACCGGCAGAAGCTTACACTGAAAAATTTGCAACTTACACCAACAATGAGGGGAAAATTCAAATAACAACGAAAGCTGTAGAATCTCCACTTGAAGCAAAGAATGATGCAGAAATTATTCACGCAATAGCAAAAAAAATGAGAATTTTCATTCCGGAATTTGAATATTCTATAAAACAATCGCTAGTGGAATTACTGGTAGGGAATTTTAACGGACATAATTTTGCAAATGTCACAAGTGATACTTACTGTAAATGTTCAATTTCGCGAAATTCAAAAACAATGCTTGAGTGCGAAAAACAGCTCAACTCATAAAAAAACTTGACATATCGTTTTAGTCGCCCTATTTTATTGTTGTTCATTATTTTTTACATAAATAATGCTTGGTAAGTTGTATCGTTGTTTCATTAAACCTGTGTTGGGTTTAAATTTTAATACATCTAACCAAATGTTGTATGCTATTTTTATAGGTATTGTATTTGGTTTAATTTTCCGCGAAAAAGTGGTATTTATAAAAATTCTTGGTGATATCTTTATTAAGATGATTAAAATGACAGTTGTTCCACTAATTTTTATTTCCGTTACACATGTGTTTTGTACAATGCAAGATACTCTCAAATTTGGAAAAATTGCCATTCAGTGCATTGTAATTTTTCTTATAACAACATGTTTAACATCTATTTTAGGAATTAGCTTTGCTTTAATGTTTCAACCGGGAGTGAACACAGGAATTGATCCAAATGCTTTTGCAATTGTAACAAAAACTACACAAAGTGTAAATGAAGTGAAATTATCTGGAATCATTGCCGATATTTTCCCCGATAACCCTTTTAAATCGTTTGCCGAAGGAAATATTTTGCAAATATTAATTTTTGCAATATTCTTCGGTCTTTCAGTAAATTTTATTAGCAATAAAACAAAAAATGTAGTAATTATTGTAAATGAACTTGCCGATGTTGTTTTTAAGCTTGTTGCAATAGTGATCAAATTTGCACCGATTGGTATTTTTGGTTTAATAACATATCTTGCTGCAACACAAGATCCAACAGCACTTATTTCTTTACTAAAGTTATTAGTTCTTGTTTACGCCGCAGGGTTTGTTATACTACTTATTTTTTACCCTTTAATTTTGCTTGCATTTGGGTTAAATCCAATACCTTTCATAAAAAAAATATTCGAAGTCCAGTACTTTGCTTTTCTAACAAGTTCTTCAACCGCAACAATACCTTTGACAAAATTTACATCAGAAAAAAATCTTGGAGTAACAGAAGGTACTGCATCATTTGGTGTGCCACTTGGTGCAACAATTAATATGAATGGCACTTCATTACACCTTGGTTTGACATCAATTTTTCTTGCACAAGTTGCCGGAATAGATTTACATTTTACACAATATATTAATATTGTTATTCTTTGCATAGTTCTTGCAGTTGGTACTGCAGGAGTTCCTGCTGCAAGTCTCTTAATGATGCCGGTTATTTTGATAGCAATTGGCGTTCCACCGGAGTATGTTGGAATTTATGTTGGAATTGATAGATTCCTTGACATGCTGCGCAGCATAATTAATGTCTCGGGAGATGCTCTTACTTGTGTTATTGTGGACAAAATTGGAAAAAGACTTGATATAAAAAAATATAATAGTAAGAAGACTGAAAAATTTATAGGTCATAAATAAAAAAATATGTGTGGAATCGTCGGTTATAATATAGAAGCATCTAATGCTTTAGCTTTGACTTTATCTTCTTTGAAACATCTTGAATATCGCGGATACGATTCCATTGGTCTTTCATTTATGCAAAATGGAAAGATTTTCACAAAAAAAATTGCAGGACGTGTTGACGATTTATCATCTCAATTTACACAAAAAGAAAAATCACAAATTGCAATTGGACACACAAGATGGTCAACGCATGGAAAACCAACCACTGAAAATGCTCACCCACATCATGTTGGGAATGTTTCTCTTGTACATAACGGTATTATTGAAAACTATAAAGAACTTAAAGAAGAATTGTTGTCTCAAGGTTGTGTTTTTAAAAGCACAACAGATACTGAAGTAATTGCTCATTTTATTGCACAAGAACTTAAAAAAAACACACCTTGCAAAGCAATTCAGCAAGTTTTAAAAACGTTTGCAGGAAAATATGCAGTTGCTTTTATTGTAGAAGGCGACAAGACAATATATGCTTTTCGTTCAAGCGGTTCACCAATGATAATTGGCGTTTTAGACGATGGATACACTCTTGCTAGTGACTTCAATACTGTTTCTCATCACACAAATCGCTTCATAATTATGGAAGACAATCAGTATGCCCTTCTAACATCTAAAACTGCTGAATTTTTTAATGCTCAAGGCGAAATAATTCAAAAAACTCCAATTATTAAAGACATTCAAACCACAAAATTCACAAAAGACGGTTTCGAAACTTTTATGATGAAAGAGATTCATGAACAACCACAAGTTGTAAGGAATCTGCTTTTAAATTATACAAAAAACGGTAAGATTTCGCTAAACATTCCCACTCTTTCGAAATTTGATAAAATTTCAATTATTGCTTGCGGAACATCATTTTTTGCAGGCTCTCTAGGAAAATATATTATTGAAAGCTGCACAGAAATACCTGTAACTGTGGAAATTTCTTCGGAGTTTTCTCATCGCAAACAACCATTTACTAAAAACACACTTTATATTTTTGCATCACAGTCTGGTGAAACGGCAGATACAATTGCCGCAATGGAATATACAATTGCCAATAAAACACCATGTTCGAAAATCTTGAGCATTCTCAATAGTGTACAGTCAAGCATGGCACAGAAATCTGACTTTATTCTTGAATGTTTTGCAGGCCCGGAAATCGGTGTTGCATCAACAAAAAATTTTATTGCTCAACTCGTTGTTTTTTATCTTCTCACATCGCAATCGAATCCATCACTGGAACACATAATTATTGATGAATTAATTCGCATTCCTTACGCAATTGAAGCGATACTTGCGAATCATAACACAATTCAAGCAATTGAAAAAACTGTCAAAAATATTATTAATGCTAAAAAAGTTGTATTCACAGGAAGAACTTTTTTATTCCCAATCGCCTGCGAAGGTGCATTAAAGCTTTCGGAACTTTCATATATTCTTGTGCAATCAATTGCTTCGGGTGAATTTAAGCATGGACCAATTGCAATTGTTGATGATACAACAGTTGCTGTTTCAATTACACATTCACAAAATATGTACCAAAAAACATTACTTTCAAACGAGGAAATTCTCTCACGCAATGGCACGGTTATTGTAATTTCAGATTCCAAAACTGCAGATATTCCAGTAACCGAAGCAAGCGATTTTACCAATACATATCCAATTTTGCTAACAATCGTTATTCAGTTGCTAAGTTATTATACAGCACAAAAACTTGGAAACGATATCGACAAACCCCGAAACTTGGCAAAATCCGTTACCGTTGAATAGTTATCCAAGAATAGATTTTTCAAAGTTTTCACGCCACTTTGGATCAATTCTACATTCAAGTGAAAGAAATACTTCTTTACCAAAAATTTTTTCCATTTCATCAATTGCAATAGCACCAATTTCTTTAATTTGTTGCCCTTTTTTACCAATCAAAATAATTTTATGAGACTCCCTTGTAACAAAAATATCTTGAGAGATAACAATTTTTTCGGCGTCCTCCTCAAAGGAGGTTGTAATTACATTACACGAATAAGGAAGCTCTTTTTGCAATTTCTCAAAAATAATTTCACGAGTAATCTCCGCACTAAACAAAGAAGCATCAATATCTTCAACTTCATGATCATTAGTCATTTCTTTTTCCATTGCAATGGATTTCAGATATTCCATTAAATTCTGTATTCCGGCTCCTGTTTTTGCTGAAATCATATAAATTTCAGCAAAAATATTACGGTCATAAAGTGTTTGTGCAAGTTCAAGTTTTTGCTTTGCAGAGGCCAAATCTGCTTTTGTAATTACCGCAATGACATTTTGCTTTTTATCTTTTTCCAATGCTTGAAGCAGATATTCCGTGTTTTGACAAATCCCTTTTGTACCATCTATAAATAGCATAATATTTTCACTAGAGGAAACGATCATCCATGCTTGTTTAGAAATTACCTTCTCAAGACTATATCCTTTTCTTGCCTTAAAAGCACCGGGGGAGTCCGTAAAGTGAATTTTTATTTGATCATTTTCAAAAACACCAAAAACCGGCATTCTTGTTGTTTGGGCTTTAGCACTAACGATGCTTTTCTTTTGCCCCAGCACTGCATTCACAAATGTAGATTTACCCGCATTTGGAACTCCGCAAATAGCAATCTCTAAAAATAGTTTTTTCATTTTATTTTAACATGTAAGTTCGTACGGTTGAATGTATTGTAATATTACGATGAATATCAATATTAATTAATAATGCAACACAAAAAACACAAAGCATTAATGAACTTCCACCATATGAAATAAAAGGCAATGGAATTCCAACAACAGGTAGCAAACCCATAATCATCATCAAATTCACACAAATATGAACAAATAAAAGGCTTGTAACCCCAAAAGCCAACATTTTACCAAAATAATTCTTACACTTTTGTGCAACAACATTACCATATATTATTAAATACACAAAACATAATATAAGCATAACAGACCCCACAAATCCAAACTCTTCCGCAAACACTGTAAAAGCAAAATCTGTTTGATTTTCAGGAAGAAACTGTAAAGAACTTTGATCATTCTGAGTATAACCTTTCCCAAAAATTCCACCTGAACCAATTGCAATTTTA
>JAURNI010000106.1 GCA_030830305.1 Alphaproteobacteria bacterium
AATAGATTCGCAAAACCGGAAATAAATTGCTATTGAATAAGATCTACATTTGGCAATTCCAATGTACCATTTATGGTATTTTTAATGCTATCGGTTATTTCTTGAATCTGCGATGATAGTCCGTCAATTTGAACATACTCCTGCACGGCAGGAGCTTGGAAACCTACAACAACTGTATTTAATGAAAGAGCTTCAAACATTCCAATTCCAAAACTTTCAAACTTACTAAGATTCAAAAAAACCCTAGAATTCGCCATAATTTGATAAATTTTTTCCTTTTTTACAATATGCGAATAAACTTCCAGCTTACATTTGATATTTTTACTAAATTTAAATAATTTTGCACCGGTTCCACAAATACACACATTGTAATACTTTGGAAGTTCTTCTAAAATTGTATTCAAATGTTCAATACCTTTTGCAGGGGAAAAATTTGCAATAAAACATAAATCAAACTTTCGTTCTGAATAATACGGAATTGGAATTTTGATATCTAAATCCAATGGATTCGGATATATCAAAACTTTATCCAAATCTTCTTTAGAAATATTAAAATATTTCTGCATTTCCACAAGTAAATACCTTGACGGAACAGAAATGATGTTAGCTCTTTTAATAATATCAATTTCACCTTGAACTTGTTCTTCATTAAAATTTTGTTTATTCAAAGCTGCTGTAATAACTGAAGAACAATGTAAACGAACATGCAAAAGATACTCTTTCGGAAGATTTTTACAAATTGAATGAATTTCAGGGCACTCAATAATAGTGTTTTCCGGCTGAAAATTTTCTTTAATGTACTTCAACGCAAACTTTTCGAAAGATTTCATACCAAGGTTTTTCGTATTTTTCAAAAGCACAGGTTTAACATTTGGAATTTTTAGAAGTTCTGCATAAAGATTGCATGTATACAAAACAATACCGCATCTATATTTACCACTATAGGGAGAAACCACCACATAGTTAACTTCTGTTTGCATTATCAAAACCTTGATTTTAGAAAATGTGCCAGTATGGATTTCTTTTTGATTGTCAATAAATTTAACAAATGCAGATACTACCTTCAATTAAAGTGCAATTCAACATCATTCTTGCATTAATAATCAAGGAACTGCAGGTGCGGTTCGGTACAAAAAAACTCGGTTATTTTTGGCTTTTACTTGAACCAATTTTACATATTATACCATTCTATTTTATGCGAAAACTTCTTGGAAATTGGCAAACGGAAGAGTTAATTGTTTTTCTCGTTACAGGAATCGTAACCGTTCTGTTTTTTACCAAATCTGTAACAAAAATACAGGCATCAATTACGGCAAACCAAGCCTTACTTGCATACAGACAAATTAAACCAATAGATATCGCTCTTTCACGACTCATGATTGAGTGTATAATTTCTTTTGGAATATTTGCCTTAATGGTTTGCATTTTTATGCTGTTTTTTGGCAAAATACCCACAATGCGTACATTTCCTCTTGCGGTATTTGTTATTTTATTATACAGTATTTTAACATTTTCCTGCGGCTTAATTTTAATGATTTTAGTTACACGCATGCCATTTTTAGAGGCTATCATTCCACAAATAATTCGTATTCTATATTTCGTTTCAGGGGCATTTTTTGCAGTTTCAGATCTTCCATACTCTATTCGACCAGTTATATTATTTAACCCAATTGTTCATGTTGTGGAAATTTTACGGTTTAATCTTATGATAACACAAACAACAAATTACGGAAATGCCTCTTATATTTTCATTTTTACAGTTGTTACCTTGTTTCTTGCCCTGTTTTTATATTTTCTAAATAAAGCAAAGCTGGTATGATAGAATTCCAAAATGTTTCAAAATATTTTCCAATTGAAAAAAATACTAATATAAAAAAACGATACTATACCCTATTTGAAAACCTGAACATTACCTTCAAACAGGGTATGAAGTATGCTATTATGGGAAGAAACGGTGCTGGAAAATCTTCGTTAATCAATATGATAGCCGGTACTCTTTTGCCAACAAAAGGAAGGGTAATTCGTAATGTTAGAGTCTCTTGGCCAATAGGTTATGCAGGTTCATTTCACGGAAGTTTGACTGCTGCTCAAAATATTAATTTTGTTACCAGAATTTATGGAATGAATAAAGAAGAACGCAAGCAAGCTCTTGAATTTTGCAAGGAGTTTGCGGATATCGGCGAACATTTCTCCATGCCCGTCAAAACATACTCTTCCGGTATGAAAGCAAGGGTTTCGTTTGCAGTTTCAATGGCATGTGATTTTGACTGTTATCTTCTTGATGAAGTTACCGCAACAGGTGATGCCTTCTTTGTTCAAAAGGCACAAGATTTTCTTCATAAAAAACTTGAAAAGAAAGATTTTATATTCGTATCCCATAATATCAATGATATCAAAAATCTATGCAACTCTTTCGGAGTAATTCACAATAAACAAATCACATTCTTCAATAATTTTCAAGACGCAAATGAATTCTATCAAGCAGTTAATAAATGATTTCTTCACTCGTCCACCAAAAGGAGAATACACACCAAACCAAAAAAGAGGCAAAACCTTCAACATACTTCGCAAAACATTCTGGAAAAATGTTCGCCCAAAATACAGAAAAATTCGTAAAGGAACAATTGAGCGCTCTCAAAAAACCATTATTTTCACACGCACATACAAAGCTTTTTCTCTTTCAATTCCTGTTTTATTTTACACTTTTTATACACTATTGGTTCAAGTTTCACAGTTTGAAACATCAACTTCTGTAATGATTGAAAACAAATCTCCAAATACAGAAATAACATCTCCGCTTGCGTCACTTACCGGAATGGGCAATAACCTTAAAGATTTACATCTCTTAGTGGATTACATCAATTCCTACACAATGTTGCAAAAACTGGATATTAACCTGAATTTGCAAGAAAAATACAGGGATATATATGGAATTGATATTTTTTCCGCATTACTTGCTAAAAATACGGCATCTTTTTTGCGGCATTACCGTAAAAGCATGAACCTTGAAATTAATGAAAACTCCGCCACATTAATTATTAAATACAAAGCACCAACTGCATTTGAAGCTTTTGAAGTTCTTAATGAAATTGTTGCCCTGAGTGAAGAATTTCTTAATGAGACAAATAAAGAAGTTTTAGAAAAAGAAATTCGTTTTTACGAAAAAGAACTTGAAAATATTATGGTTGATATTCGTAAAATGAAGAATTTTCTTTCACAAAAGCAAATTGAAACAAAGCAAATTAGCCCAGGCCGTAGTTTTGAATCCGCAAGTAGCTCAATTATGGAAATTGAAAGTGAGTTGCTAAAACAAAGGGCGGAACTCGCTCAACTTGAAAGTTACCTTAACCCAAATGCACTTCAAGTTCGTACCGCAAAGGAAAAAATTTCTTCGTTGCAGTCTCAAATTAAAAACCTTAAAAAAGGTATTATTCTTGAAGAACAAAGCACAGACAACAAGTTTTCATCTGTTTCATTCGCAACAGCAGAAATGGAATTAATGCTTCTGATGGAAAAATACAAGATGGTTTTACAGTCTCTTGAGCAACACAAATTTAACGCAATCCATAAAGCAAAGCATTTGGTTGAAATTGCAAAACCTTATGAACCTGATGAGCCATCTTACCCAAACAGGTTTGTGAATATTATTATTTTTACCTTGCTTTATGTAATGGGGGTTTTTATCGTCAAAGTTACAATTGAAGTCATTCATGAACATAAGTTTTATTAATATGTTAAAGTTATTTTTTGTACTGGTTTTTTTCTTACATAATGTCTCTATAGCACAGAACTCAATTGAACAACCAACTTCAGAAAAAAACATTCAAAACATTACCCCAGCAATATCAATGACATCACCAGAACAAAAGGGAAATAAATCATGGACAAATTTTACCCTTCCACACTTTGGTGCAAATCTATTCCAAGGAAATTTTGATAAACTAAACTTTACAGGGTTCAATCCAAATTATGCAATTTCCGTTGATGACGAAATCATCATTCATTTTTGGGGAGCAAAAACTTTAGAAACTACCGTAAAAGTTGACCAACAAGGCAACATTTTCATTCCGGAAGTTGGCAATGTCAAAGTTCTGAATATTTTACAAAAAGACTTAAACGACCACATAATTAAGCAAATCAAAAAGGTCTTCAATAAAAATGTTGGGGTTTATGTGCAGCTTGCATCTTCAAAAAAAGTGAAGGTTTTTGTTTCAGGGTTTGTAAGAAACCCTGGTCTTTACGAAGGTATGGCTGCAGGCTCCGTGTTTTCTTATATAGATTCTGCCGGTGGTATAGATTTAGAACGAGGTTCCTTCCGCAAGGTTGAAGTTGTTCGCAATAACAAAACCGTTCATGTTTTTGATTTATACTCATTCCTGCTTAACGGAAAAATTGATTTCATTCAACTTCATGAGGGCGATGTTATTAAAGTTGGTGAACAAAACGGACTTATTTCCGTTACAGGACAAGTTCGCAACCAAAACAAATTTGAGCTTAACCACGAAAAAGTTGTTGGACAAGAAATTATCAACTACACCAATCCTCTTGATTCCGCAACAAATATTCATATAATTCGCAGTACAAAAGAAAATACACAAAACTTTTTCCTTACAATTGACGAATTTAAAAAATTTGAAATTCTCGTTGAGGACAAAATTGAATTTTTCTCACATGCTCTTCCACAAACAATTACCGTAATTGTTGAAGGAGAACACATTGGAAAAAAAAGATTAATACTTCCTCACAATAAAACTACTATTAAAGATGCCATCAGTATGATCGAACCAAGTGAAAGATCGGCAATTAATAGCATTATTCTCTACAGAGAATCTGCCGCAGAAAGACAAAAACAGGTTTTCAATCAAGTTCTTGATACACTGGAGCAAAAAATTTCAACATACTCACCTATTTCAACCGAAGACGCTAAAATTCATAAAGAAGAAATTATTTCTGTTCAGGAATTTATTAAAAAAGCAAGAAATCACCAACCAAATGGAATGATTAATCTCTACACTGAAAAAGGTGAAATATCAAATATTTACCTTGAAGATAGAGATATCATTCATATCCCAAAATTAACAAACCTGGTTTCAACATTCGGATATGTTAACGCACCAACTTATACACCACATACAAAAGGCAAAAATATTAAATATTATATTAAATCCTCTGGTGGATTTTCCGATAGTGCCGACAAACAAACTTTTTTAGTTAGAAAAATAAATGGAAGTGTTATCAAGGTAAAATCAGGATATAAACCCGAAGCTGGCGACGAAATTATCATATTACCAAAAGTTTCAGTTAAACTCCTTCAGTTTTCGAAAGATATTACGCAAGTCTTCTTTCAAATGGCTCTTACTGCAAGATTTTTTGTATTATTATAGTTTTTTATACCTTGATTTATCAAAAATACTAACGCTGTAGCTTGCTAATTAATATTTTTATTAATTTCCAATAAGTTTTATGTACTTATCTTTTTCTAAAAAGCTAACAGATATTGCAAACAAGTCCGGTATATTTTCATATAAAACATATTACTACAACACAATATTTCTTTATAATCTGAAAAATGCTAAAGGAATAGTATGTTGGAAAAGTTATCAAAATCAAAGTAAAGCTTTCGCAAAAAAACACAATATTGCACTTATTCAACTTGAAGATGGGTTTATCGGTTACCTTGAAAATGCAAAAAGTAAAATGGTGAATATTGGCTTTTATGTTGACACAACCGGTGGAATTTACTATTCCACAGAAGAAAACATTATTACCAAAACAATTGGTAATAAACTATATACACAACAAGAATTAGAAGAAGTAAAAAAATTAATTCAACGCATTGTTGAAAACAAAATTACCAAGTACAATAAAATTTCACAACCAAAATTTCAACCAACACCAAATACGGCACCAATTTTACTTATTGATCAAGTTTTTCAAGATAAATCAATCACAATAAATGGTCATGGTATACAAGAGTTTAGAAAAATGTATAATGCCGCAATGCAAAAAGCAGACGGTAAAAAGATTTATGTTAAAACTCACCCGTATGGAAAGGGATATTTAGAAAAAATTTGTAAAAATAATGATGTTATTTTCCTTAAAGAAGATTATAATTTTTATGATATATTAGAATATATTGAGGAAGTATTTACTGTTTCTTCACAATCAGGCTTTGAAGCGTTGCTTGCAGGGAAAAAAGTTCACACCTTTGGAACACCGTTTTACGCAGGATACGGACTCACAATTGATAATATTTCCTTAAAACGCCCACAAGTAAGTTTAGAGAAAATCTTTTATGCTTCATATTTAGAAGCATGTAAATATTGTATTAGTGGTATTGAATGTAGCCTAAATGAAATCATTGATATCATTTTAGAACAAAGAAGATTAACAGAAAAAGACAATAAATTTCAAAGGTTTTTCTTATACCAAATACCATTATGGAAATCTTCTTCAATTGAAGACTTTATTTTTCAAAAGAATTCTAATATAATTAGAGTAAAAAATAAAAAATCATTAAAAAAATATAAACCGACTTCAAAAGATGCAGTAATTATTTGGGGTTTTAAAAACGCATGTGAAAATTTATTAAATTATACAGAAAATAATAATATTCCTGTTATAACATTTGAAGACGGGTTTATTCGGTCGGTCGGTCTTGGTTCAGATTTTACACCAGCATATTCTTTTGTGATGGATCATTATGGTATTTACTACAACCCACAACAACAAAGTGAACTTGAAGTTATTTTAAAAACTTTTAATATCAATCAACATCAAACAGAAAGGTTAGAAAAACTGCAAAACACACTTGTTGAAATGAAGATTTCCAAATACAATGTAAATCAAAATATTAACAAAGAAAAACCAGCGTTGTTAAAACAGCAAGCAAGTAATAAAAAAATTATTTTAATAACAGGACAAGTTTCCGATGATATGTCAATAATCAAAGGTGGAATAATGATTTCAGACTATCGTACTTTAGTTGAAAAAGTTCGCAATGAAAACCCAGACGCATTTATTATTTACAAACACCACCCAGATGTTATTGCAGGCAATCGTAGCGGTTATATTAGTTCACACATTTTGAAACAATTTGTTGACGTGATTATTAAAAATATTAATATTATCGATCTCATTAAAATTTCCGATGAAATTCACACAATAACATCTCTTTCAGGGTTTGAAGCTCTTTTACACGGTAAAACCGTTGTACATTACGGCCTTCCATTTTATGGTGGTTATGGATTTACAGTTGATAAATCCTTCACAAACCATAAACGCAAACCGGTTGACTTCAAAACTTTTTGTTATTCAACATTTTTCTTATACCCAAGGTATACAACACCAAATCTACATATTGCACTCACACCAGAAGTAGTTGTAAAAGTGTTACAGAAGGACTCAAAAAAGGAAAGAAAAACAAATTATTTTAGACGCAAAACAATGCAAATCTTTAGCCTGATTAAATTATACTTTAAATAATTCCTTGTGAGGCACTGTGAATTTCAAAAATGCTGTCAAATAATGCAACAGAATTAATACCATAATTTTTTGCAATCTCACTCGCAAGTTCAGCACGCCTACCGGCCTTACAAAAGAAATAAACTTTATCATAACTTTTGAGTTCTTGAATTCTTGATTCAAGTTCATCAACAGGTATATGTAAAGTATTTGGAATAAAAATCTGTTCACGCTCTTGATGAGTTCTAACATCAACAACTGCAATGTTCTTGGTTTTTGTATCTTTTAGAAGTTGGGTAATCGCAAGCGTTTCCATATATTTAGAACTAACATTCTCTTTCTAATAGAAAGGTTTTTTATGTCAATATTTTTTATGGAAACGCAAACAATAAATAATTTTACATTCTACTATGATCTATACGTTTAATTGTTCCATCTTGAGTCCTTGTACGGCTAGCAATTGGTTGTGTTTGTAGTCTTGTACGATGCGCAATTGGTTGTGTTTGTTGAATGTTATTTTGTACTTGTGGAACAATATTTTGTTGCTGTTGTATATTACCAATATTAAGTTGTGGAACATGTTGTTGGTTTTCGGCTAAAGCAGCTAACCATTGACCATGTCTATCATGTCCTTCGTTAATTAAGTCAAGTTCGGCAGAGTTAACAGAACCATCTTCGTCTCTCATTTCCATAAGCATGTTATAGCGATTTCTTATTTCACTGTGCTCTTCATTAAATCTTAGTTCGTCTAAAATATCTTGTGTTAACCCTGGAAAAGCATTTTGTTGCTGAATGTTACCTATGTTAATTTGTGGAACATGTTGAAGTAAGGGTTGTTGCAATATTTGTGGAATATTATTTTGTACCGGTTGATTTAGTACAAGACTATCAACATAATCTGCTATATCACCCCATATATTTTCATCAATACCAACATTACTTTCCCCATTTCTTGCGTTGGCAATTCTTGCATTATAAAAATCCTGCATATCGTTATAATTTACCTCAATTGCACGGCGAATATCAAGTTCTGTATTCATTCTTTCCATTATATCTCCGTTGTAAAACATATTAAAAAACTGCTCTACATCTTCAGAAAAGTTTTGTGGTCTATGACTTATAAACCCTCGGTCATTTCTAAGTAAATTAATAATATTATCTTGCAGTTGTTGTAAGTGGTTATTCATATAGTAAAATTAGTTAGTTACAATAACTATAACAGATTTTACGACAAAATGCAACCAATTTAACCAAAAACTTTTTGAAAAATATAATCAATGTTCTTTGTGTGGTATGAAATATCAAAAATTTCTTCAATTTGAACTTTCGAAATTTTCGCTACTACTTCAGAATTTTCTTGTAAAAGAGTTTTAAAGTCTTTTTCCGTTTTACCTTCCCAAATTTTCATTGCATTTTCTTGAACAATTCTGTAAGCGTCTTCCCTTGTAATTCCTGCTTTTTCAATAAGAGTAAGCATTACTCTTTGTGAAAAAATCAACCCCTTAAGTTTGTTCATGTTGTTAATTGCATTTTCTTCGTAAATTACAAGGTTTTGCACAAGCCCAATTAAACGGTAAAGGGCAAAATCAAGCGTAATACAAGCATCTGGGGCAATAAACCGCTCAACAGATGAATGGGAGATATCTCTTTCGTGCCATAGAGCAACATTTTCCATTGCCGGCATACAGTATGAGCGAACCATTCTTGCAAGCCCTGTAAGGTTTTCACTTAGTACGGGGTTGCGTTTGTGCGGCATGGCTGAACTTCCTTTTTGCCCCTTTGTAAAAGCTTCTTCTGCTTCTAAAACTTCTGTTCGCTGAAGGTGGCGAATTTCCGTTGCAATACGTTCAATTGATGAAGCAACTAATGCAAGGCAGTTGAAGAACGAGGCGTGTCTATCCCTTGGAATTACTTGTGTTGAAACAAGTTCTTCTTTTAAACCAAGTTTTCTTGCAACGAATTCTTGTACTTTTGGTGAAATATTTGCATATGTACCAACTGCCCCTGAAATTGCACAAACGGAAACATCATCAAGTGCAAATTCAAGGCGTTTAAGGTTGCGTTCAAATTCCGTATAAAACCCTGCAAATTTAAGCCCAAATGTAACAGGTTCTGCATGAATACCATGACTTCTTCCAATACAAACCGAATTTTTGTATTTCAACGCTTTTTCTTTTAGAACTCTAAGCAATTCCTTTAGACCATTAATTAGGATTTCACCGGATTGTTTTAGTTGGTAGGATAGTGTTGTGTCAAGTAAATCGGAGCTTGTCATTCCAAGGTGTAAGTATTTTGTTGCGTCCCCGCCCACAGATTCCGAAATGTTCGTTAAAAACGCAATAACATCATGCTTTGTAACAGCTTCAATTTCCGCAATGCGTTCCACACTCCATTTTGCTTTTTGGCGTATTTCCTTAATTTTTTCAATTGGAACAATACCATCTTCTGCCATTGTTTCCGCAGCAAGAAGTTCAATTTCAAGCCAAATTTTATACTTATTATCTTCTTTCCAAATTTCAGACATCTCTTTTCTTGCATACCTTGGAACCATTGTTGATAAAAAACTTCAAAAGAAGAAATAAAACACAAGTTTGTAATTTCAAGGATTTTATAAAGAAAAAAGAACTCTGCACGGGAATGGTGAGCGCGGTGGGAATCGAACCCACGACAACATCATTAAAAGTGATGTGCTCTACCAACTGAGCTACGCGCTCGCTTTTAAGGAAGCAAGTTTTTCTTCTAAAAAGAAAACTGTTTTATTTGTCAAGTAAAATTGTATTTTTTTACAATTTCTTTAATTTTTGTTATCTAATATTAAAACTTTTTCATCGGCCCTGATCACACTATATTGCAGACGAACAAGTTCATCAAGATATCTAATATTAATTATATCTTTATTAATTAACCCTGCTTTAATTTCATTGATGCTATTATTTTCCCTCAAAAGGGAAAAAGTTTTATAATTTTCATCAAGATTTTTCCTTTGATCGTGAATTTCTACAAAACCATGCTGACCAAAAATTATTTTCATTAATAAATATAAATTCACAAAATATGGTAATACTACTTTAGTTTTTTTTAAATACATAATTCCGGATTATATGGAGTTTTAACTTTTCTTATACTAAAATACAAAGCCGGTCCATTGGATTCTCCTGTTTGACCAACGGTTCCAATTAAATCTCCTTTGGTAACTTTATCACCAACTTTTCTTGAAAAAGTATTCATATATCCATAAATCGTCATCCAGTTGTCTTGGTGTTTGATAATCATCAAATTTCCATATTCTGGAATATCATTTCCCGCATAAGCAACTTCACCAGAATAAGCAGCCACAATATTTTTATTCAATTCAGAAAAAACTACAACACCGTCTGTCTTGGTACCATTTTTTAATGTTTCACCGTATCCATACAGAATTTGCGTTGAATACACCGGCCAACCGAACCCAAGATCACAATTGATCTTTTTCTCATTTAATTTATTACGAACTTTAAGATTTTGAGAATTTTG
>JAURNI010000107.1 GCA_030830305.1 Alphaproteobacteria bacterium
CATTTTCAGCAAAAGCTTGAGATACCATTGCCGAATAGGATTCGGGGTTAAGATCTGTTGATGGATAGTTAACAAGGTGCCTTGCAAGCATAACATTTTTTGCTAAATGAATTAGCTCTTGAATTTTTTCATTAGAAATACCGTCTAGATTAACCTCCTTTACAAAAGGGTCTTTACCATCAATTTTTTTGTAAAAGAAATCATTAAAACGATAGTTTCGCAACATTAAACCATAAAGAATTTGCTCTTGAGTTATTGAATTTAGCGATGGCATAAATAAGTTTATATTTTGAATCTTAAGTGAATTCAAAATATTACAAATCTCTGCACCGATTTCTTGTTTAACAGAAATTGTTTTATCATTTAAATTTTTCTTTGTTAGATATATAACATATTGCTTGTCATTTACAATAATATGAGCACTTTGCCCAGATTTACCTTCAAATGAAGGTAGAGATGCAAGATGTTTCATTATGAGATCTGAATCTTGCGGAAAATAGTTTTTAATGTCATCTTTGTATGAAATGCTTTCCATTATAATGGCATTTACCGAAACTTGGTTATGTAATAAATGTACTTTTGGAAGATACCTTGTAGCTTTCGAGTAGAAATCTTGAAATTGCATATTGTTCAAAATAGTTGGCAAACTATAAAGGAACACGAAATAATGTCAAGAAAATTAGCAAAATTAGAATGATAGAAAAACGAGAGTGGGGTTTTATTTGGGGGAACACCCCCAGATAACTCCATACTACATACCTGATTTTTCAGATACGTGTATCTTCTTTTTCCCTTTCGGTATCACTTGTTGTTTTTTCTTGGGAAGGCTTCACAGACGAAGAGCCTGCATAAGAAGCAAACACCATGAAAAACGCAACCAGCAAAGCCAGGGTTTTAGACATGATAGACATACTATTGAAAAATAGTTCACGCTTTAATAGAGATATTAAAAAGTATGTCAAGAAAAAAATAATTTTTTATTTTATATTTTGCAAAGCTCCAAAAGTAGAAAGACTACCATTCGTATTTTGAAACTCAATGGCTTGGCAAATCATTAATGCAGATTCAACCGTTGTTGCATGTAAAATTCTCGATGCAACGGTAGCTTTACGAATAGCAAAGCTATCCGTTAAAGAACGAATGCCAGATGTTGTATTAATAACAAAATCAATTTTCTTTTGAGAAATAAGCTCTAAAATTGTTGGCGAACCTTCATCAAGTTTTTTTACTGTCTTACAAAAAATGTTGAATTTTTCTAAAAATACTTTCGTTCCTTTTGTTGCGTAGAATGTAAAACCATTATTTTGTAGAATTTTGATAACTTCCGATGCTTTTGCAGTTTTATCTTGATCTTTTAATGAGATAAAAACGATTCCTTTTTTTGGTAACTTATATTTGGTTGCAATAATTGCTTTGGCAAAAGCTTCGTGTAAATATTTCGAAATACCGATTACCTCACCTGTTGATTTCATCTCCGGTCCAAGAATGATATCAGAATTAATAAATTTTTCAAAAGAGAACACCGCTTCCTTCACTGCATAATGCGGAAGATTTCGCAAAGCATAAAAATCAGTAATTTTTTTCTTCCAATAAAAGTTTGTAAATTCCTGCATCTCGTTAAGAAGTAAGCCGTTCATAAGTTTTGTTGCAACTTTTATAACAGGAAATCCTGTTGCTTTTGCAATGAATGGCATAGTTCTTGAACACCGTGGATTTGCTTCAATAACAAAAATATCATTATTTTTCACCGCAAATTGAATATTAATTAAACCAATAACACCGAGTTTTGTTGCAATTTTATATGCACTTTCTTCAATTTCCTTTTGTATGGCAATATTGACACTATATGGCGGAAGAACACAGGCGGAATCTCCGGAATGAACTCCGGCATATTCAATGTGTTCTAACACACCGCAAACAAAAATATTACCTGATGCATCTCTTAGGGCATCACAGTCAAATTCTGTTGCATCTTGTAAAAGTTCATTTACAATACCACTTGAAATATAATCATAAAATTCAAATTCCTCTTTTGAATTAATAATTGCCATTCCTCTTCCACCGATAACCGAAGACGGACGCACTATAAAACTATAATTTAATTCTTTTGCAATTTTTGAAAGCTCTTCTTTTGAATTATATTCATAAGTTTTTGGGTATTTTAAACCAAGTTCTTCAAGCATTGGTGAAAATTTTTCTCTATGGTCACAAATGTCAATTGTATCGTTTTGCATTCCAAGGATTGGAATTGCATACTCAAAAAGAGTATCCCTTAATTTCAGAGGTGTTTGCCCACCAAATTGAATAATGATTGAAAGAAATTGTGAAAGAAATTGTGAAAAATCTTTGCGAGATTTTACATCTATAACTTTCCCTTCAAATTCAAACTGGAAGTTATATTCTGTTTTTATAGCTTCTTTATAAATTTCAAAAATCGTATCAACCGTCTTTCCTTTTATTTTACCGTTACATGGAATTTCAAGTTCGTTTTCAATAACCGCCATAATGTGTTCGTCAATAACAGGTTCAAAGTAAAGACGGGTTGATGTGTCATAATCTGTGGAGACAGTTTCCGGATTACAGTTTACGATAATCGGTTCAATACCAATTTCACGAAGTGCATATGCTCCATGAACACAGGCATAGTCAAATTCTATACCCTGCCCTATCCTGTTTGGCCCGGAACCAACGATAATTACTTTTTTATTTGGAATTGCTTTTGCTTCATTTTTACCGTTTTCATATGTTGAATAGAAGTAGTTCGTTTTTGTTTCAAATTCGTTAGCACAGGTATCAACTCTTTTGAATACCGGACGAATTCCTTCTAACGAGCGGTTGTCTTTAAATAAATGCTTACCTTTTTTGCCGGCAGGAATTCCAAGCTTTTCACGAATGGTAAGGTCTCTTAACCCTAATTGTTTAAGTTCAAAAATTTCATCATTATTTAAACAAGAAAATTTTTTTATTTTTGCTTCCTCAATTAAGTTTTGTAGTTTAAAATGCTTTGAATAAATATTTTTAAATCTTTCAATAAACCATAAATCGTATTGTGTTAAATCTATAATTTCTTGTGTTGAAATGCCGAATTCAAATGCACGGAAAATATATAAAAACCTGTTTGGAATGCGTTGTTTTAGCATTTTTTTGCACTCATCAATGGTAATGTTTTCAAGGCTATTCCAAGGTTCTTCCATAGAAGAAACAGCCTTCATAAATGATTCTTCAAAGCAGCGACCAATTGCCATAACTTCACCAATTGATTGCATTTGCGTACCAAGTACCGGAGGGTTTTTGATGTCCGAAAACTTCTCAAAATTGAACTTTGGAATTTTGGTAACAATGTAGTCTATTGCAGGTTCAAACGAAGCAGGTAACACTTGTTGGTTAAGTTTTAGCTCACTTACGCCACTTGCAAGTTGTTCTTGAATGTATTGGAAAATTTTTTGGTGGGATGGTGTAAAATCTGCACGATCCATTCTATACAAATTCCAAGTTACCGTTTTTTTAATAGGCTCTTCGTATTCCTCGTAACCTGTAATAAATTGCATTCCAACTTTTTGGAAAATCCTATTTGATGCAATGTTTTCCGGTCTTGCAGTTCCTTGAAGCCTGTTAAATGAGCAATTTGCAAAGGCAAAATCCATTACAACTTTGGCAACCTCTGTTGCAATACCTTTATTTTGGAATTTTTTCATAATCGCCCAGCCGAAATCTACGCCATCGTTTCCGTAATGAAGGTTGTCTTGAAATGGTTTGTAGTGTACAACACCCATAAATTCATTTGTGCTTTTTTCAAAAATCACAAAGCGATAAAACCCACTTTTAGCATCTTCAAAGGCTCTGTCCATCATGAATTTGATGTTTTCTTCCATTGAATTTTGTACCGTGCTATACTGTCCCGTCCATTCATTATGCTCGTTTTCATACCCAAGCTTTACCCAATTTGCGAAGTCTTTTTCCTCAACGGGGCGAAAATAACAACGAGCAGATTGCAACACACAGTAGTTGCCGTAAATGGATTCACAAAGTGAAGATTGATGCAGATACTTCGCATAACTTTCCTTCGTCTCACCATTTTGTTTGCATTTAGAAATTGCCTCCATTACTTGCTTGAATTCAATGTATTCAAATTCTTTTGGAATAAAACAGGCAATGTCGTTGCGGAGTTCATCAAGCGTATAACCAACCGCAAGCTTTGCTGCAACTTTTGCAATTGGAAAACCTGTTGCTTTTGATGCCAACGCAGAAGACCTTGAAACCCTTGGGTTCATTTCAATAACAACCATTCTACCATCTTTCGGGTTCACGGCAAATTGACAATTGCTTCCGCCTGTTTCAACACCAACTTTACGGAGTATTGCAATTGAAGCATTGCGCATTGTTTGGTATTCTTTGTCCGTTAATGTTAATATCGGTGCAACGGTGATGGAATCCCCTGTGTGAATTCCCATAGGGTCAACATTTTCAATGGAACAAACTATTATTGAGTTATCGGCTTTGTCTCGCACAACTTCCATTTCGTATTCTTTCCAACCGATAAGCGATTCATCTATCTGAATTTGATTAATCGGTGAAGCATCAAGCCCTGATTTTACAAGTGTAATAAATTCTTCAATCGTGTTTGCAACACCGCCACCTGTTCCACCGAGGGTTAAGGACGGACGAATGATTGCGGGAAGAGTAAATTGTGGCAATATAACGCCCTGTTTTTCAAGTTTATTTGCTTCATCTGTTGCATTTTGAAAGATTTGAGCAAATTTCGGAGATTGATGAAAAATTTGCACGCCGCCTTCGTAATTAATGGCATAATATTTCGCAATTCCTTTTAAAATACTAATGGTTTGAGTATTCTCCCGGAAAGAATGTGTAACAGAATAAAACAGGTGCATGAGTGCAAAATCAACCGTTTCACAAATAATACTTGCAGGGCATTCTAAGCCAATTTCCTCCATTGCTTTTTTAAAAAGCCCGCGGTCTTCAGCAATGTTAATTGCCTCAACATTGGCACCAAGAAGTTTTACACCGTATTTTTCCAAAACACCCATTTTTGCAAGGGAAAGGGTGGTGTTTAAGCCTGTTTGTCCACCAAGGGTTGGCAAAATTGCATCTGGGCGTTCTTGCTCTATTACTTTTTCAACAAACTCCGGGGTAATGGGTTCTAAGTAGGTAGCATCTGCAACAGATGGATCCGTCATGATTGTTGCGGGGTTTGAATTCACCAAAATTACACGGTAACCTTCTTCTTTTAAAGCTTTAGCCCCTTGCGTTCCGGAATAATCAAATTCACATGCTTGCCCAACAACAATTGGTCCTGCTCCTATTATTAATATCGATTTAATTTCCGTATTTTTTGGCATTTTCCAATTCTAAACAAACTCCCATTTTAAAGAATGAAAGGAAATAAATGTCAAGATTTTTGAAAACTCACCTTCGCAAATTCTGCACTGCACTTTTTACAAACTTATCATATTATCTGTTTTTTCTTGTTTTGAATTGCCTTCAAAATTTTGAAAAAATGATGATGTTGATAAATTATTACCGTTATCGTCTTTTATTTTTGAAAATGCTACAGAAAAAGCTCTTTGCTCTGGTGTTGAACGTTCGTTTCTTATTTGCCGTGCTTCATGTGTGAACTCTTTCCTGCACATATCCTTTAGCCTTGCATTACTAAATCACTCTTTCATTCGTTTATAAGAGTATTTTTTTAGATAACCTGTGTAGCTGCCCCATTTTTCAGCATCTTTAAAAACTTTTATAATTTTCTCTACGGTTAATCTCTGAAATTTATTCTTTGCAAGAAGAGTATTAAAAATTTTAGTGAATTTATCATTATTATTTGTATCCTTAAAAAATTGTTGCTGCGCAATTTTATTTCTATCATCAGGTCTCTTTCGTTGATTTTGTTGCAAGTATTCCGCCTTATATGTTGGTTTTTGAAAACCAACTTCAAGCTTATTCATTTGCTGATGAAAGTAATCAATACAGCTACCATATTTTCCCACAGATTGGACTGGTATTTTTTTTAACCCTTCAAACAAATGTTGCGCAAAAGCCCTAGTGCCTGTAATATAATTACCTGCTGCAAGACCAGTTCTAACATTAACAATTTCGTCTCCAATATTTACATTACAACCCTCTCTATTAAGTAAATCAACATCTACTTGGGTTGCTAATTTTGTTGGGAATACAACTTTCCCACCATTTTGAACATATTCTTCTAAAATATTCTTTATTTTTTGGTGGTATATCTGCACTTGTGTACTATCAGTATAGTTACCGGTAGTAATAATTGGGAGTACATTTTGCCGTCCAGCAGTTGCTGCAGCTTGCCCATCTCCCCCAAGAGCACGATTTTGTATATGACCTACATTTCCACCAAAAATGAAAACGGTATCCGGATTCCGATTTATTGTTGCATTCGTAAACCAATTTCGTTGTGAAACATCACCATACTGATTAGGAATCTTGCTATCCTCCAGTAGTGAAATAATATTTGAATTCATGTCTTTTTGTTGATTTCTCATTTGCTTTTTAATTATATCTCTATATAGTGTCGGACTATCGGCATACATCGGTTCTTCTTTATGCGCCGGCAAATTGCGTATACCTTCGTTGTGTATAGCAGGAGGTTGATTAGGGTGTTCAGGAAACTCATTAGGGTTTTGTTGTGGAGGCGGGGGTGGACCTGCATTAACAAAATCATCAATATCTTGAACTGTTAAGGTATTGAGGTTAAAGAATTGGCTATTACCATTATTATCTCCTACAATAATATATTGCACACCATCTTGCTCAACAAATGTAGCGGTTAGGTTTTGGTATTTAGCATCTGCACCACCGCCTATAATCTCTGTACTTTCTAAAAAAAATGACAACACATCACCATTTACTGTATTACACTGCAAGTAGTTGTTATATCCAGCTCCCTTTTGCAGAACTGCGTGTCCTCCTCGCCCACCTGCCTGCCTCTGCCACATACCCCCTTAAAATTCTAATAACTTGGTGAAAAGTAAAATACTTCTATTAAAAACTTCTATTAAAAAGCAAGAAAAAACTGCTTGACAATCTTCATTTTGTTTATTGTAATAATGGTTAAATGGCGGGCGTAGCTCAGTTGGTAGAGCACTTGTCTGTGGATCAAGTGGTCGCGGGTTCAAGCCCCGTCGCTCGCCCCATTTATAATTAAATTTTGAAAGATGCAGGAAAATATTAAGCGCTCAAAAAAAATTGTAACATCTGTAGTAGGTTTATTTCTTGTAGTCTTTTCATGCTTTTTAATACTTTCTTTTATTTCATATACACCAATTGACATTTACTCTCCTCACGAAAATATCATGTTCAACCAAGGTGGTAAAATTGGCTCCGGTGTTGCAGATTTTTTTCTTCAATATTTTGGTATTGCTGCAGGTCTTATACCATGTTTTTTACTTCTATGGGGTTTAATTTTGTTTTACAGGCACAATCTTTTAAGAATACCATCAAAAATATTTTTGGCAATTTTTAGTGTAATAGGTACATCGTTTCTACTTGGTACCTTACACGATATTGAAAACATTTTTGCATTTTTAATTGGTGGATACTGCGGATGGATGCTTAACTCAATTTCCCAAAGTAGTATTCTTCATTTACCACTTTATATGGTAGTATTCACTGTTGTTCCAATCATTACATTAATAGCATCTGGTATTCAAGAGTTTTGTATTCCAAAAAGCGTACAAAAGTTTTTTATTAATTTAATCAATAAACTAATTGGTAGTAAAAAAGTTACAGAAACAAAAGAAAATACAACATCAACTATTACATCTGGAACATTCGCAAAAGAAATACTAGAACACAGTACTACAAATACCGGAATCAATATAATGACCAAAAAAAGCGTAAAAATTAATACATCAACACAGGCTCCACGGCAGAAGAAAAAATATAATCCGCCTGAATTGGATTTTCTTGCAAAAAATTCAAATGATAATCATAAAAAACATGAAGAAAATAGTAGACAAGCAAAAGCTATTCAAACAAAATTGAAGCAAGTATTATTAGATTTCGGAATAGAAGGTGAAATTATCTCGTTTTCAGTTGGACCTGTAATTACAATGTATGAATTTGAACCAAAGGCTGGTGTACGATCTTCAAGAGTGATTGGTCTTGCCGATGATATCGCAAGATCTTTAAAAGCTAAATCTGCAAGAATTAGCATAATTCCCGGTAAAAGTTCTCTTGCAATTGAAATCCCGAATTCAGAGCGAGAAACCGTTTATCTACGTGAATTAATTGAGGCGGAAAGTTATCATGATAATAAACACACATTACCTTTATGCTTAGGAAAGGATATTGCAGGAAAACCAATTGTTGTAGATTTATCTAAAATGCCACATCTTTTGGTTGCAGGAACTACAGGATCAGGGAAATCAATTGGTATAAATTCCATGATTATGTCGATCTTATATCGACTTTCCCCCGATGAATGCAAATTAATTATGATTGACCCAAAAATGCTTGAGCTTTCAGTTTATGAGGGAATTCCCCATTTAATGACGCCAGTTGTTACAGACCCTGAAAAAGCAGCGCTTACATTGCAATGGGTAACTAAAGAAATGGAAAAACGGTATAAAGTAATGAGTAAAATCGGCGTTCGTAATATTTTTAATTATAACTCATATATTGAAGAAAGAGTTGATAGCAATACAATTGATTCACAATATTCAGAACAAAATAACAAAGATAATGACTATGATGGCAAAAAAATGCCATATATTGTTGTTATTGTTGATGAAATGGCAGATTTAATGCTAACTGCAGGAAAAACCGTAGAGGCTTCAATACAACGCCTTGCACAAATGGCAAGAGCGGCAGGAATTCATATCATTATGGCAACACAGAGGCCATCTGTTGATGTTATTACCGGTATTATCAAGGCAAATTTTCCAACAAGAATCAGTTTTCAAGTAACATCAAAAATTGACAGTCGTACAATTTTGGGTTACCAAGGTGCGGAAAGTCTACTCGGTAAAGGAGATATGCTCTACATGCCAACAGGCAGTAAAACATACCGTGTTCATGGTCCTTTTGTTGATGACAAAGAAGTTATGAAAGTTGTGAATTATTTGAAGCAGAATTATCCAAATACAAACCCTAATTACGGTAAAATTTTGCAAGAAATAGAAAGATCTGCTAAAAATGATGAAGATGGAGAAATATCAGGTTATGATGATGACCTATACAAACAAGCTGTTGCTATTGTAAAAACAGAAAAAAGAGCATCAATTAGTTATATTCAACGCCGTCTTCGTATTGGTTATAATAAAGCTGCAAATTTCATTGAGCAAATGGAAATAGATGGAATTGTTTCTGCTCCAGATGCTACTGGGAAAAGAATTGTGATTGATGGAAAATAAAAATTGACTTTTTTACACAGGCAGGTATCATGAAACCGATATCTTTGATATTATTTTAACTTTGAAAATGCAACAGCTTCCTGAATACCAGCAATTGATACTCTTCATAGCGTTTTGCTGTTTTGCAGCATTGCCGTTTTGCATTGCAATTTATGAGTGGTATTACAACAAAAAAACACGAAAACAATAGTTGTTTTTATACGAAAAAATATTGCCAACTATATACTCTGTTAACCAAAACAGTTTACTTTTAAAAAGTTGTAGTTTATAATAATTCAAGGTTATTGGTATTAGAAAACTATGAATTTACTAAATTTTCAAAAGAAGTTCACTGATGAGCAAGCTTGCATAAATTGGCTTCAAAAGAAAATATGACTTGCCCACATTGTGGCTGTAATAAGGCATACAAATTCAAAAACGGTAAAACTTTCAAATGTTCATCTTGCTTAAAGCAATTTTCAATTCGTATAGGAACAATTCAAATGTTCCGCTTTTAAAATGGTTTTTTGCAATATATTTATTCACATCTTTGAAAAAAGGAATTTCATCGGTTCAACTTTCAAAATATATTGGAGTTACTCAAACGATTACTTGGTTTATGCTACAAAGAATCAGAGTTGCAATGGAAGATGAAATAATACAATTTGAAGGAATATCCGAAATTGACGAAGTCTACATTGGCAAAATATTGAGTTTCTTTTAGTTGATTTAGTTTCTTTTAGTTGATTTTTTGTTTTTGTACATACTTATTTCTGGTAATAAAGAAATGTTTATAGTATGAAACTATTGGATTATGAATTTTGGAAAGATTTAGCAAGCGTTTGGAGTTACTTCTTCGCGGCTTCAGCATTAATTGCGAACTTTGTTGCACATATTTATTTAGTTGCTGTGTGTGTTGTTGGAATTTTAGTTTTATTTTTTTGTGTAGTACAAATGGTTATACATAAAAGTGCTAACAAAATATGAAAAAACTGTTCATAATTTCTGGCGAAAAATCCGGAGATCTCATTGCAAATGATATTATAAAAAAGCTAAAAGAACAATACGGTGAAATTGAAATTAAAGGCATTGGCGGTAAAAGTTTTGAAGAAAATGGTTTGCATTCTCTTTTTAACCAAAACGAGCTTGCAATTATGGGATTTACAGAAATTCTGCCCAAACTCAAACGAATTGTTCAATTACTCAAGATAACAAAAAAAGAAATATATTCATTCAAACCCGAACATATTATTACAATAGATTCCCCCGGGTTTAATTTTCAAGTAGCAAAGTTTTGCCAACATGCAAGACTTTCAAAGAAAGATGTACGAAAGATTTTTTTAAACTATACTGTTAAGAAATCAAAAAAAGACCCTATAAAAATAATAAAATTTCTTCAACAAACATACAATACAATTATATTGTACTGTGATAGATTTATTAAAAAATATAGAATTCTTACAACAATTTTTAACCACATTTTCAAAACTTATAGATTTTTTAAAAAAGTATTTTCGGTAATTAATAACAAATACACAAGCGGGTTATTTAAAGTTCTTGGAAAATTTCTGTTTTTATTTGCAAATAGCCATATTGTACAAGGAATATTTCTAATTTTATTTAAGGAGGTTATTGCGGTAATTATTATTTTACATGCATTATTGATTTACCTTAGTACATATAAATGCCTACGGTATCCATGGCTTGTTGCAAGGAAAATATACCAAAAATTTACACATAAAAAAGAGGCTGAAAAAGATCTTTCAACATACTTCAAAACAATAATTTTAACAAAATTAGAAGCAAAAAACACAATGTATTGCAATGTAATTAATATAATTGAAAGCCTTCCAAAGTGGTTAAAATTTAAAATTGTATTAAAGACACAAGGTTTTGTTGCAAGGCTTTATAAAAAGTTTAAAAAA
>JAURNI010000011.1 GCA_030830305.1 Alphaproteobacteria bacterium
AGAAACAATAATACAATTGTAAAATCATTTTATGAAACTTGTGGATATAAAGACGATGATGTTATCGTGGTGGGAAAGTTTTTGAAATAGC
Organism: Alphaproteobacteria bacterium; assembly: GCA_030830305.1. Classification (GTDB taxonomy): domain Bacteria; phylum Pseudomonadota; class Alphaproteobacteria; order Rickettsiales; family Deianiraeaceae; genus CAJQOT01. The sequence continues at coordinate 92 of JAURNI010000011.1, forward strand.
TAAACCTCATAATTTTCCACAAATTGAACGCCATTTGCAGAAATAATTACAGATTCCGTAAAAAACTTACCGTGGTGAAGTTCCTGAACTCGCTCCAAAAAGCCTTTGCCTGTAACGCCGGTTGCAACAAAAACGCCGCCCTGTTTTACCATGTCGTTTAGCTTTAGTATTGGGGTTTTCTCTCCTTCGTTAACAATGCGTCCTCCCATGAAGCCGCCCATTGCCTTAATTGCCACCGCAGAAAGCACGCCTTCTGGTGCACCGCCTTGGCCGTAGTATAAATCAGCTTCACCAAACATTTCATGCGTTGAAAGCACACCGTAAATATCCCCGTCTGAAATCAATACAACTTTTGCGCCAGTTTTACGAATGCGGGAAATTGCATCTTTATGGCGAGGGCGGTCAAGCATTGTAACCACAATTTCGGAAATTTTCTTTTCTTTGTATTTTGCAAGGGCTTTCACATTTTCTTCAATTGTTTTTGAAAGAGAAATTACCCCATCTTCATAAACTTCCATTGCGGCAAGTTTTTCCATGTAAAATTCAGGGGCAGCAAGAAGTGAACTTTTTGGTGCAATTGCAAGAGTTGTTAACGAGTTTGGTAAGTCGTTTGCACAAAGGTTTGTTCCTTCTAATGGGTCAACCGCTATATCAAATTCAACCATTTTCCCCGTACCGAGTTCTTCACCAATATAGAGCATCGGCGCTTCATCTTTTTCACCCTCACCAATAACAACCTTTCCACGGAAATTTGTTTGGTTAAGAACTTCCCTCATTCCTTTAACGGCTGCGGCATCGGCATCATTTTTTAAACCGGTTCCAATAAAATGATACGCATTAATTGCAGCTTTTTGGCTTGCTTTTAAGATTGATGATATTATTTCTTGATTTATACCGTTTTTCATTTTTTGAAAATTTTAGTTATTTTTTGTTATGGATATTTCAAAGTACGAACCTGCAATTCAAAAAGCAATAAATAATTTTGAAGAAACCGTTGAAAAAATTAAGTTACAACAACAAGCTAAAAAACAACACATTACCACAACACTGCAAAGCATTCAAAAAGATTTAACAACACTGAAAAGTGCTTTGAACAAGTAGAAATGTGTGCATGTCGTTAAAACATTTTCTAAAACAAATAGTTTCCAATTTTGTTAAATATCAATGTATTGTATGTAAAATAGATATTCAAAAAGCACAAACTTTATGCCATTTATGTGTTAAAGGTGTTGATATAATTGATCAGTCTTCGGTGTGCAATAAATGTGGAAGATATTGCCTTGTAGATATTTGTTACTTTTGTATTCATACACCGCCTATATTCATGCAGGCAAAAGCTTTTTGTGTTTATAATGAAAGGTCTTCTACCTTAATTAAACATTTTAAGTATTATAACGATACATTGTGTGAAAAATTTATTTGTGACAAGGTAAAACTTATTTTTAATGGCTGGAGCATAACAAAAGATATTAACATTGTTACATCCGTTCCAATGAACTGGTTTAAAGAGTACCTGAAAGGTTATAATCATTCTGCAAAACTTGCAAGAAATCTTGCAAAAAGTACAGGTTTAAATTTTTTACCGTTTCTGCTTAAGAAGAAATTCTCTTTTTACAGGCAAGCATTGTCTTCAAAAAAAGAAAGACTGAAAAATATTAATGGTGTTTTTAGCATTGATGAAAGGTATAATATTACAGGAAAAAATATTTTACTTATTGATGACACAATAACCACCGGAGCAACGGTTAATGAGTGTTCAAGAGTTTTGTTGCAAGCCGGTGCAAAAAGTGTTTTCGTTTTAACATTTGCAAAATCAATTAAAGATGAAGAGATTTTTGCTTCCTCAAATTAACTTGACTTACTAACGCAATATGATTTTAAAATAAATTAAGAAATTTGTTATTGTAATATGTCATTATATCAATCAAGCTTAAAAGAAGAAAATGGTCTTCTTAGAACATTTGAGTGTATTATTTCCGGATTTGAAATTGGAAAAAAAACCGAAGAAAAACTCAAAGAAATTCAAGCAACAGCACACCTAAAAGGTTTTAGAAAAGGAAAGGCACCAATGAATATCATTCAAGATGCATATTTTGGTAAGACTTTTTACGATGTCATCAATAAGCAAGCAAATGTTTGTATTGCAGAAATTGCAGAAAAAAACAACTTCAAACTTGCAACATCGCCAAAAATAGAACTTGATACCGAATCAAGCCTTCCTGCTGACCGCAACACCGCCAATATTAAGGATATCACAATGAAAGTTATTTATGAACTTCTTCCTGAAATTCCTGCGTTGGATCTTGCACAGGTAGGAATTTACAAGTATTCTCTTAAATTAACAGAAGATGATATTAATGAAGAATTGGAAAAACTGGCAAAAAGTAAGTCTTTAAAAGAAGAAAAAGCTGAAGGTGTTGTTGAAAGTGGAGATATTGCAATTATTAACTTTACCGGCTATGAAAATGGTGTACCATTTGATGGCGGAAAGGCAGAAAACTATGAACTTGAGATTGGTTCCAAATCTTTTATTGAAGGTTTTGAAGATGGTCTGCTGGGTTTGAAAGTGGGTGATGAAAAAACCCTTGCGCTTAAATTTCCGGAGGAGTATCACCAGGAAAATTTAGCAGGAAAACCTGTTGAATTTAAAGTAAAAGTAAACAAAATTCTAAAACAAGTACCAGCGCAAATTAACAACGAACTTGCAAAACAATTTGGCTTTGAAAGCTTAGATGCTTTAAAGGAAGACATTTCAAAAGCACTTTCTGTAAATTATATTAATGCTTATAAAAACCAACAAAAAAATAGTGTGTTTGAAAAACTACAACCACTTTTAAATTTTGATGTTCCACCTTCAATGCTACCAAAAGAAGAGGAAAAAACAAATGAAGATTCTGAATTAAACCGTAAGTCTAATTCAATTCAAGATATAAGACTAAGTATATTTCTAATGAACTACGCAACTCAGAATAAAATTCAGGTTTCAAAACAGGATTTTATGCTTTATATTGAATCAATGGCAAGAATGTATGGGCAAAGCCCAAAAGCAATTTTTGATATATACGACAAAAATCAACAATTAAAAGAATCAATTTACAACCTTCTGTTTGAAAACAAAATTTATGAAAGTCTTTTTGATTCAATTCCATCTGAAGAAAAAGTGATTTCTAAAAAAGAATTTGATGACATCCTTAAACCACAACAAGTCTAACATGTATAATAACAATGATGACCTTGGATTTCTTTCGCTGTGGAATACTCCTGTGCGTCATCATTGTGTATTGTTGCCAAGTTTATACGCAATCAACAATTGCTCTTTACTATTGAAATATTTTGACTTTCTTTATCAAATAGCACCGGATGCAACCATTGCTTCACCTGATTTCCTATTTTTTACAGAATTTTCAGAATATAAAACCCCTCTTGCTGTTGATGATGTTCGCGATGTTATTATTCGCTTTGCTCAAAATACCTCTTTTGGTAAGCAAAAAAGTATTATTATTGAAAAAATTGAGGAAGCATCAACGAGTGCTCTTAATGCTTTGTTAAAAATTATTGAAGAGCCTCCACAAAATACTTATTTTTATTTAATATATTCAAATATTAATAGTGTTTTACCAACAATTCGTTCTCGTTCTATGGTTATAACTGAAAACATTAATTCATATGAAAAGTTTGTATCTTTAACAAAATTTTTAAAAATATTGGACAATTTTGAGGTTTTCAAAGAGTCCGGTTATAATTTTGAAATTTACAACACTCTTGTAGACATAAAACAATGGAGTTTTGAAAAGATTTACGAAATGTTGCAATATAAGGTTGAAGAAAATACCCAAGCAAGAATAATGTTATTTTTAGAACATCAATTGCAAGAGTATGTACAAAGAAAGCTTAATTTTTATAAATTTGAGCGAGTTTCAAATTTATTGCAAAATTTTTTTGTACTCAGTAAATCCATAAGAGACCTCAATACAAATAGACAAGCAGCATTAATTCAACTAACAGAGGAAGTACATGTTTTGGTTGCTTAGTTTTTTAATTATATTTCATTCTCTTGCTCAAGAGGAATATATACATGATGGGTTGGTTGTAACGAAGGATATTTCTCAAAAAATAGACCTTGAAACAATCTTGGAAAGAATTGCTGAAATTGATGCATCTTCAAAGTTGAACCGTTTAATTGATAATGTTCTTACTCAGGATAAAACATCGGTGCAGCAAAGAAAAAGTAAGGTTATCATTATTGATGCAGGACACGGTGGAAAGGACCCAGGTACAAGAGGTATTATGGGTACGGTTGAAAAGGAGTTAGTATTGCAATATGCTTTATTACTCAGTAAAGTTTTAAGAGATGCAGGATATACCACTACTCTTACACGCAACGGAGACAACTACCTCTCCTTAGTTCGAAGACGCAAATTTGCGCAAAATTATAATGGTTCATTAATGATATCACTTCATGCAGATTCAGCAGACACCATTGACGCAAGAGGGATTTCCGTTTATACACTTTCAAATGAAGCGACGGACGAGGTTGCAAAAATGCTTGCAGAAACACATGATGCCAGTGACGATATAGTATTCAAAAGTTCTGTTAGGGACGGCCTTGCAAAAACTGCTCTCATTGATGTTGCACAGCGGGCAACGGTTTCACGGTCTGAATATTTTGCTTCAGTGTTAATGAAAAATGCAGAAAAGAGTAGGATATTTGTTATTCCTCGCCCGCACAGAAGGGCAGGGTTTGCGGTATTAAAAATGCCAGATGTTCCATCTGTTCTAATTGAGCTTGGTTTTCTTTCGAATCCGGAAGAAGAAATTTTGCTTCGATCTCCTGCATATAGAAATCAAATAATCCAAACAGTGTTTAAATCTGTTGATGAGTTTTTTGGGGTTGGTGTCAAATAACCTTGACAACTAATTTTAATTAAATTCCCCGTGCAAAGCATTTTTTATATGCTATGCCTTGTTTTGTTGTGTTTTTTTTAATATTGTTTCACAATGCTAAAGCTGCCTTACCGTTTGTTACAGATGATGCTGCACCTTTAATAAATAAGAATATTAGATTGATTGCCGAATCTTATAATGGAGCACCAAATTCCCCAAGAGATTCGGACGGATATTTTAATTCTTATCAGATGGGAATAAAATTTATAAAAAATGATTCCCTGTCATTCCATATTTTATATGGTACTCAGCCAACATTTGCAGGGTATAATATAGGTTATAATTCATTATACAGACAAACACAATGGATTCAACTTGGTGTGAGAAAAGTTCTTAATTAAAATTTATGTATTTTATATTTATATTAATTTGTGGATTTTATTTGTATTCACATGCTGAAAGTTTGAAAAAAACCGAATTTAATATTTTAGGTTACAGTGAAGGACAGGTTGGTACTGGAACGGTAGATGCAGTAAAGGGTAATGTTTTTATAGATTCTAATCTTTCACGAAAAATGGGTCGTAAATCTTCGGTAAGAGCTGACTTAAACCTTGGTTTTGGTTCGGCAACTTATGAAAGCCGTGGCAGTTCTGTATCAATAAACGACGCTTTTATGACATATCAATTAAATGACATTGGTAAAATTGAACTTGGAGTAACGCACCCTGTTACGGAAAAATTCAGAAAAGATGCTTCAACATTTGCTCGTGGAACTGGTGGTATAAATGGTGATTATTTCAGGTATGTGAAATATAGCCTTGATTCAACAAATATGATTCTTTCCCCACAAATGCCAACAGCAGGGGGGTTTGCAACATCAAACTATATTGGGGTGCAGAATAATTTAGGTACGCTACAAAACTATTTTAACGGTGCAAGAGGTGCTAAAATTTCTGCAATATCCAATAAATACAAAGGGTTTACCGCTGGTGTAAGTTTTACACCAAGCCTTTACGATAAATATACCGTATTTGGTAATACTCAAGATTCAATACCAAACTTAAATTTGCAAGATTCAAACAACAACTTTGATACGACAAACTCAATTTCTTTTGGTATCAACTATGATAAAGATATTACACAAGACACCAATGTATCGTTTTCAGCACTTTACGAAAGTGTAAAGCAAAAAAAATAAGTAATAATTATAATTGGAAAGAAAGGAAAGATTTAAATTCATGGTCGTTTGGGTTCAATGCAAACTATAAAAAATTATGGGTTGGTGGTTCTTATGTTGATTATGGCAGAAGTTTGTTTTTTGTGCAAGATGGTACAGCAAATACAATGAAGATTGAAAATAATGGTAATCTTTCCAATTTCAGAAAATCTTACTTATGGAACTTCGGACTTGGGTATATTTCAGAAAAATGGGGAATAAGCAATTCGTATTTTAAGGGGGATTATATGGGTAATAAGTCACAAATTGTGAATGTGTCTTTAGATAAAAATTGGGCATTTGGAAGAGTTACTCTAAAACAATATATTGAAGGAGCGTATGTTCAGGTGGTATATCCAAATTACTACGATACAAACAATATTCTTCAAATCAACAATAAAACGAACGCTTTTGTTGTTTTTACGGGTTTGAGGTTAATGATGTAAAAAACCTTGATGAGTTTTTTGGTGTTGGTTCTTGAATGTGAGTTGTATGAAACTAGAACAAATTATTGTCTCAATAATAAAACTTCTTCCAGAAGAAGACAGATTGCAATTCCTACAAAATTTAAAGAATTCTTCAAATAAAGAAAATTTCTTAAAGAATTTTCTTACAAATTTTGCAAACAATGTTGCATCAAATGCAATGGCAACAGTAATATTAAAAGCTTTTGGAATGTGATTTAATTAATGCTCGTCCCATTGAATTTTTGAAATATCAATGCCTTCCTTGTGCATTTCCCAGAGCGGGGAAAGTTCCCGTAAATTATGTACTTTGCTTTTAATTAGGCTGATTGCATAATCAACTTCTTCTTCCGTGGTGAACCTTCCAATTCCAAAACGAATTGAAGTGTGTGCAAGTTCTTCAGAAACCCCAAGTGCTTTAATTACATAAGAAGGCTCCAAACTTGCTGAAGTACAGGCGGAACCCGATGAAACAGCAAGGTCTGAAATGGACATCATCATGGATTCGCCTTCAATAAATGCAAATGAAATGTTTAAATTTCCCGGTACACGGTGGGTTAAATCTCCATTAAGATATGTCTCTTCAAGTTCCATAATTCCATTGCGGAGTTTGTCCGTCAATTTTTGAATTCGCTCACAATCTTCCTTCATTTGTTTTTGAGCAATTTCTGCTGCAAGTCCAAAACCGACAATTATTGGTGTTGGCATAGTTCCACTGCGTAGGCCTCTTTCTTGTCCCCCGCCGTGGATTAAAGGAAGTAAGCGAACCCGTGGTTTTCTTCGAACAAATAATGCTCCAATTCCTTTTGGTCCATAAATTTTATGGGAAGAAATTGATGCTAAATCTATATTCATTTTTTCAACATCAATTGGAATTTTGCCGAATGCTTGAGCTAAGTCCGTATGAAAAAACACACCATTTGCACGGGTAATTTTGCCAATTTCTTCAAGTGGCTGAATTACACCGATTTCATTATTTACCCCCATAATGGAAACCACAAGGGTTTTTGGTGTTATTGCATTTTTAAGATCATCAAGGTTGATTAAACCGTTTGTTTGAACGGGAAGGAAGGTAACATCAAAGCCCTTGCTTTTAAGATATCTTGCCGTGTTTATTACGCACTTATGTTCCGTTTCAACAGTAATAATATGGTTTTTTTCACTACCGTAAAATTCTGCAAGCCCGCGTAAAGCCGTATTATTAGATTCCGTTGCCCCAGATGTAAAAATAATTTCTTTTGTGTCTGCATTAATTACTGAAGCAATTTGTTTTCTTGCGTTTTCCATTTTTTCTTCTGCCTCCCAACCGAATACATGACTTTTTGAATGAGGATTACCAAAGCCTTCGCGCATTTCTTTATCAATGACATCTGCAACACGGGAGTCAACTGGTGTTGTTGATTGGTAGTCCATGTAAATTGGTAATTTTACAGCCATATTTTTTCAGAAGAGTTTATTGTTTCTACAATACTTGATGGAATTAGTCAAGAATTATTTGTTTGCATGGAATGAATAAATTCCAATGGTTTTCTAGAAAAAATTATATCTCTTGCTAAATCAATTCCTTCGGTTATATTTTTAACCGTTTTAAACGTAAAACTTGCAACACCGCAGTTTAGTATAATGGTTTCACAAAGAGTATTTTGTATTGGTTTTTCAAAAAATCTTAAAGTGTTTTCGGCGTTTTCTTGTGGAGATCTTCCGGTAATTGAATCATCAACTGCACATGACAGATTATAATCTTTTGGGGTTAAAATATATTTTTGAATATCTTCTTGATTGCCAAAGTATATGATATTTTCTTCAAATGACAGCAATTCGTCTTTACCTTTTTCTGATTGTACAACGGCAAAGGATTTTCGTCCAAGTTTTTGCAGAGTGTTAGCATAGCTTTGTATTTGTTTAGTTTGGCATGCAACTCCTACCATTTGATGGGAGATTGTTGCAGGGTTGATTAGTGGTCCAAGCATATTGAAAATTGTTTTTTTACCATATTCTTTGCGAAACGGTGCAATATATTTAAATAATGTGTGATAATCTTGCGCCTTGAGAAAACATAAATTATACTTTTTTATTGATGCAATAGGATTGATTTCGGGAATTTTAAGTGCATCAAGAAAATCTACAGAGCCGGAACTTGACGAAACTGCCTTTCCACCATGTTTTGCAACGGGAATACCCATGCTTGCAAGTACGAAAGCGGAAATTGTTGAGATATTTGTTAAATTTGATGTATCACCACCTGTACCACAGATATCTATTGCATCAAACGGCAAGTTGACTCTTTTACACATGGAAAGTAAAGTTTGGGCAATTTCCGTAAGATAATCAAATTCTTTGTCAGTTGTTAACTCTATAAAGTCCAAAAAATCTTGGTATGTCCCAAGTGTAACAAGATGACATAGTCTATCTGCAACGCTTATGTTTGTTGTATTATTATTGGAATTTGGCATTAAATCATATTGCAATATTTTCTACACGCCATAATGGCATCGCTAAGTTTTTCTTCCTCAACTTGAATTTTTGCGTCAATTGCATCACGGATTTCA
>JAURNI010000012.1 GCA_030830305.1 Alphaproteobacteria bacterium
AAAAGAAAAAAGAAAAATAGAAGAAGAAGAAAAAGAAAAAAGAAAAATAGAAGAAGAAAAAAAAGAAAAAGAAAAAGAAGAAAAAAGAATAAACGATAAAAAAACAGAGGAAAAGAATTTAAAAAACAAATATTTAACCATTCAACAAAGGCTTGAGGAATTGCTTACACAAAAATATAGTACAAATGATGCAAATCAAATAAATGAAATAAATGCAAAAATAAAAAAGATGTACAGTGCCAAAAAAACTTTACGAGATTTAATGATTCGTACTCGAAAATATGTGTTTATTGATGATATTGATGAACACCTCAATGATAGTAAAGATGACTTATCACATTTTAAAAAATATCAACAAAAATACAAAGAATTAGTTCAAAAACTTGAACACGCAAAAGATGCGGAAAAACTGATTAATGACGAAGAAGAAAAACAAAGTAAAATTAATTTGGCAATTACAAAATATGAAACTGAGGGTAAACGAGGTAAATTAAAAGACGCCAAAGACAAGCTTGAAACAAGCTTGAAAAAAGTTGAAAAACTCAAAAAATCACAAGCAGAAAACGAAGTAGTAAAAGAAGAAATCGAAAAAGTAAAAAAAGAATTGCAAAAAACAGAATCTAAAATCATCAATGATTATAAAGATTTTGAAAGCATATCATTATCAGTCTCATCAGGGGGGTCAAAGAGAAAACGAAGAAAGACAAAGAAAAACCGCAAATAAATCTGTATATTATTCTAATAATATATTATACAGATTCGTAATGGCAACTAAAAAGAATATAAAAAAAAAATTAAAAAAAACAGCAAAACAATTAAATTGCAGTCCTTTTGTCAAAAATAAAAAAGTGGTTTCTAATTCATGTATGACACCAAGTGTCCTTCTGAAAATTCGCGACGAATATAACAAAGACCATGACGCAAAAATTGTTGCAACAAAACCCACCCTTATTTGGCACGAACTTCGGATGAAATTAAATTGTCAAGATGAGAGAAAATGGGTCAATGAAATTGACGACGTGAAATTGCGTTCACAAATAAAAAAACAACTTTTTGCGCCTGAACATCCTCCGGATTGGTTTAAAAACAAAAACGAATGGTTAAGTAATTTCGACATTGATATGGTCATGGAACAGTATGAAATGGAAAACAAAGATTTCAAATATTTAGGAACAACCCCCATCGATTATAATTACATTGTGGATACCGCATCACAAACCTGCGTCGAAGATAATCTCTGCAAATTCAATCTGAAAGAATTGATAGGGCAGGGCAAACACAGGTTTGCCAGCGTTTTCAATTTAGACAAACACAACCAGTCTGGGTCACATTGGGTCTCGCTGTTCATCGATACAAATAAACGCATCATCATGTTTTTTGACAGCGCTTCCGGTTCTATTCCAAAAGAAATCACCGAGTTTGTAAAAAATGTTAAACAGCAGGGATTGAGAGAAAATATTGAGTTCAAATACATCACTGGCAAGAAGAAACACCAATATGGTGGGTCTGAATGCGGAGTTTACTCTATTCATTTTATTATTGAAATGTTGACACACCCAGAGAAAGCAATGCATATTTTCTTGCATGACCGAATTTCTGACAAAGAGATCGAAAAGTATCGAAACAAATATTTTAATTCTCCCGAAAATGTATAGTATGAACAAAACTAAAAATAGAAAAAAAAGAAAAAATATGAAAAAAACTAAAAAATTAGTGGGAGGGTATCCAAATATTATAACTGTAAAGGGATACTATGATGATGATAATAGTTTATTGTATTACCGAATTTTACATAATAAAAGTTTTAACAAAATACAACAACAAAAATACGCGGATAAACATAAGGTTTTTTATTCAACCAAACCATCATCATTTATTGAAGAAATTTCCGAATTATTTGATGTTAAACCTAAATTAATTAAAAAAAAATATGAAAAGTTTTTTAAACTTCCTGGTATTAAATCCCCAAGCAGTGAATATGAAACTATTGTTGTCCATGATGCTGGTGATATTAACAAAATAAAGACTGCAAATCAAATTATTGAAAATATACATACTAAAACTTTTACGAATACCCCGAAAACAAAATATGACAATACAAACATGGATATTGTTATCAAAGAATATAAAATTTTTATTACAATGAATGAAATATTATTGTTGGACGGCGTTAAAGGCGGAAAAGAAATGTTGAACTCGCCTGTATTTTTAAAAATCATTGGTAAAAAATATGAGATTTTTAATGATCCGGACAATAATTTGGATAAAATGGATCTGGACGAAATCAGTGTATTATTACAGTAAAATAAAAGCTCTTTCTCTCGGGACCTTGTATAAAAATAGCCAATTTATAAAGTAATATGCACCTGCGGTTTTTTCGACTGGGTTGCTCATTAATCGCATTAGTTGTTCATTGTGTCCAATGTCATCAATTAACAACATTTTGAAATCCAAGTTCCGTTTCTGCAATTTGCGCAGACATTCCATGAATCCTTGAAAAAATAATTCGTTAGTTAGCCCATTGTTAATGGATGCAACTAATCGCAAGCTTTTTTTAGCTCCTTCTTCATAGAGTGTGTGTGCATCCTCTATAAAATACATTGCCAACACATTTCCTTTTTCGCAAAACGCGTAAACAAAAAGTATCTCTGCATCAATTCTGGATTTAATTGCGCCAATATCAATTGCAACAACAAAATCGCAGAGAACATTTGGTTTGAATAATCCATGCAATGTATCCATCATAATATCCCAGTTCTGTCGATACACTTGAACCATGTTGCGCACCCGTTGTTTTGTCTTGCTGACACTTATTTGGAACAAACCTGTAGAGAAAGTCAGGATAGGGACCACGCCTTCACAATTACCAACATCTTTTTTTAGAATTCCGATTCTAACATCTGGATTGTGTCTCCGAATATTGTAGTCGTGGGTGGATATCAGATTTCGACTAATGTTTTGCGATTTGTATGCACGATCAACCGATATGTATGTCAAATAATTGGCAGACCGATATTCATTCGCTGGATGATAAAATGTGTGTACCGGATATGAGGCAATGCAACCCTTGGGTTCGGGAAACAATTGGATTTCTACATTGGTACTCAATATGTCAAATTGTTTTTCAGAAGACTTACTGGTAGAGACATAGTTTTTTTCATTGTAAAAAGAGAGAAAGGGGGTGTCAAAATGCCCACTAAAGCGGGCTTTTACATCTTTCTCTACAGGTGTGTATAAAATATTGTCTGCAGGAATATAAAAACATTGGAGCAGTTCTGAAAAATATTTTATATAGGTGTCGTTCAGTTCATAGTAACTTATGGTTTTTATTTGGATAGCATTAGAGAACTTGTTTTTATAGGGAAAAATTTGCATTTCTCTACTTGATCTTGAAAAAAAGTGGTGATAATCGTAGCTGTGGTATACCGGCATGTGCGCCCAGAAGGGATACTTGATACAAATATACAAATATCGGACCACTAAGATTAAAAGTATTCCATAAAATAAAAACTCTTGGACATACATATTTCTCCTACAGATTGTATAATCAAACTTTGAACCTATCCGTCGGGTTTTTTTAATTCAATTTTTATACAAAGGTGTAAAATTGAATTAATTTTGTTTTATCTGGAGAGAAAACAAAATAATAAAAAATGCAAACAAGAAGTCAAACCAGGAAATTATTGGAAGATGCGAATGCGAATGTATCGGAAAAACAACGTCGCGTTTTGCCCGATACTATATTACATAGCAATTTACCCAAGAAAAAAGGCCAACAATATGCAATAACAATTGATTTTGATGAAGCAAGTAAAGCCTGGCGCGCCAATAAAATACCAATTGGAGATGGACAGTTCAAATATAGGGGAAACCTACGGTTTCCCCCTATAACCCCCTTCCCTTCTAATGAATGAATGTTACTTATCTCCTTTTTTTTGATTTGTTTAGAGAAATCATTCATTAAATTTCCTAATTATAAAAACATCAAACTCAGTCATAAAATCTTTTCCATAAAGATCGGAAGAAAGTGATTTGTAATGCTCAATATAATCCTGCGCTAAAAAATCATGTTCAAGAGAGAAAAGTGTCATCCGGTAAACTTTCTTGCCATACTTGTAAGTTTTTTTTATGCTTTTCACATCATCTGAAAAATCCTTCAAATATGATTTTGTTGATTGTTTGTCCATTTTTTGCACGTTCTCTTCATGGTCTTCTATTTCGTAGATAATATTTTCCATTGATTATTTATTTATTTGGAAAATCTTTATTATCTTTTACAAAGAATATAAACATATTGTGCCGTATAATATATAAAACATGGTATTAACAACAGACAACAACAATTATTCAAATGATTCGAAATACGGAGAATATTTCAAATTATTTAAACACGAACTAAGCCCTTTTCAGAAACATGCGATCCAAGGTGTTGTGGATGGGAATCACGTATTGGTTACTGCGGCAACCGGATCCGGAAAAACATTGCCTGCAGAATTTGCAATCCGTCATTTTACTAGTATTGGTAAGCGCGTTATTTATTGTTCACCCATCAAGGCACTTTCGAATCAAAAGACGTTTGATTTTACGCAAAAGTATCCGGATATTACTTTTGGCTTATTGACGGGCGATATTAAAACAAACCCAACTGCACAGGTTTTAATTATGACAACTGAGATATTGATGAACCAGCTTTTTACTCAATCCGAGAACAGAAAAGAGTCGTCTCTTTCCTTTTCAATGGACATAGAGAACGAATTGGGGTGTGTGGTTTTTGATGAGTTTCATTATATCAATGATGCGCATCGAGGCCATGTGTGGGAACAAACCATATTGATGCTTCCGCAACATGTGCAGATGGTGATGCTTTCGGCTACGCTGGATGACCCGGTCAAGTCGGCGCGCTGGATTGAAGCACGAAGCAACCAAGGCGATTTAAAGCTTGGCGACCTAAAGCAAGTCGTAATTTGTTCGACAGATACTCGCATTGTGCCACTAACCCATTATGTTTATATGAATGGAACAGAAGGGCTTTACAAAAAAATGAAAGATAAAGAGACAGAAGCCAAGTTTCGCAAATCTGTTGATAAATGTTTGCCCATCCGGTCTGCCGATGGGGTTTTCAATGAATCCACCTATAAAGAAACCAAAATGGTTCTTGATGCATTGTCCGCAAATGATGTGCATCTTAAACGTAAAACCGTTTTGAATAATTTGTTGGCACATCTGAGAGACCAAGATATGTTGCCAGCCATTTGTTTCGTTTTTTCCAGAAAGGCGGTGGAGCAGTGTGCCGAAGAAATTAAGGAAACCCATGGTTCCCTTATGAACCCTCCTTTAAATGATGAGTGTAGCAATAGTTCTCTTAAAGGAGAGATTATAAGGGCAGAAACAAAGTTGAACCCACAGGTTTCCTTACAGTGCGAATCCATTCTGAAACGTCTCCCCAACTGGAGAGAATATCAAGGTCTTCCTGAATACCAGAATTTAGTAGCACTTTTGGAGAAGGGTATCGGAATCCACCATTCTGGTATGATTCCAGTGTTGAGAGAAATTGTGGAATTCATGATTTCCAAGAAATATATTAAGGTTCTTTTTGCAACCGAAAGTTTTGCAATTGGTCTAGACTGCCCCATTAAAACTGCGGTCTTCATCAATTTGAAGAAATATGATGGTGGAGATTCGCCCAGGTACCTTCTGCCCCATGAATATACGCAAATGGCAGGACGCGCAGGTCGCCGAGGTATTGACACCGTTGGTCACGTGGTTCATTGTTCAAATCTTTTTGAACTCCCGTCCATGACTACTTATAAAGAGGTATTGTGTGGAAAACCACAAAAGCTGGAAAGCAAGTTCCAGATTTATTATTCTGTGGTTCTAAATCTTTTCAAAAATGCAGAGAAGGTCTCGGTTAAAGACATCGAGAACTTCATTACTAAATCAATGTTGCAAACTGAAATGGATAAGATGTCTGCGGGATTATTGAAAGAAGTTGAAGATATAGAAAAGAAGATTGCGCAGAAAGAACAAGGCTTTGCTAATTTGAAGACATCAAGAGAAACACTCAAGACATATTCAGAATTGCTAGTGAAACAACAATTTTCGGCAAATAAAAAGAAAAAGGAAGTTGACATTAGTATTCGCAAAATGTTTTCAGAGAACCCGAATTTGGAAAAAGATTATGTTTTCTATATTGATTATCTGAAATTTCAAAAGACTTTGGATGAAACCAAAGTAAGGTTGCGTGCAAACCAACTTTATATTTTGGATAAAGTTGAGCGATTGATGCGTGTACTTGTTGAAGTTGGTGTAATCCAAATGGTTGGCGAAGATGAATATACATTGGTTGTAGGAGTAGTTTCAGAAATTAATCCAATCTTGGTTGCACGCATTAGTTCAGTCTGGAACAAGTTTGAAGAATTTGGACCAAAAGATTTAGTTGGTTTTTTAAGCCTTTTTACCGATGTGCGTGTCAATGAGGAATGTCGGATTTATCCTGGGTTTTCAAATTATTGCGACCAACCTTTTATGAATGATAAAATCAAATCTTTTGAAAAGGTGCGGTCTGAATTATTGGTTTTGGAAGAGTCCCATGGAATTCATATGAGTGATACTGGTTTAGACGGGTTGTGTTACAATTTGATAGACTGTATGTATGCATGGTGTGAGTGTACTGACGAAGCAGAGTGTAAGATAGTGATTTCGGAGATTGAAGCGAATGGCGTTTCTATTGGCGATTTTACAAAGGCCATTCTGAAAATATCGACCCTTGGTCGTGAACTAATGGGTATGTGTGACTGTGTAGAATTAATACACAAGTTATCCCAAATTGATAGACTCATTCTCAAATATGTGGCGACAAACCAGAGTTTATATTTGTAAAAAAATATCGTGATAATATATATATGAATGTTAAATCTAAATCAAATAATTCAAGGTAAACAATTAAAACGTGTAACCCCAAAACCACCTGCACCTGCACCTGCACCAGGACTAGTAACATCTGCACCAGGACTAGTAACACCTGCACCAGGACTAGTAACACCTGCACCAGGACTAGTAACACCTGCACCAAAACCAGATGCACCTGCACCAGGACCTGCACCAAAGCAACTAGCCGAACAAATGATTAACCTGGATAAA
>JAURNI010000013.1 GCA_030830305.1 Alphaproteobacteria bacterium
TTCTTGGTGTGGTAAATATTATTACAAAGCATGGTGCAGAAATTGCCTTTCCTACATCAACTGTACATGTTGCTTCGGTTGGAAAAATTACCTCGGAAAATCTTGTTACTTTAGAAAAGAAAAACAATGTTTAAACGAGTGATTATTGTTTTAATGTGTTACTTATATAATGTAAATGCAGATTGCCTTATAATTATGCAAAATAATCAAAATATTATTCGCAAAGGACAATGCAATGTGCGTTATTCTCCCTGTTCAACATTTAAGATAGCAATTAGCCTTATGGGTTACAATGAGGGCGTGCTAATTGATAGTTCAAGCCCTAAACTTCCATTTAAAGAAGGGTATGTTGACTACATTGATACATGGAAAAGCGAACAAACACCAACAACATGGATAAAAAACAGTTGTGTTTGGTATTCTCAATTAATTGTAGAAAAAATTGGAAAAGATAAATTTACAGATTATGTGAAAAAATTTAACTACGGCAATGAAGATGTATCTGGTAACGATGATAAAAACAGCGGATTTTTAAAAAGTTGGCTTACAAGTTCTTTGAAAATTTCACCATTAGAGCAGATGGGGTTTTTGCAACAATTTTATCATAATCAGTTACCGGTTAATGCCGAAGCTTATAATAAAACAAAAAATCTTCTATATATTAAAGAATTACATGGTTGGCAATTGTATGGAAAAACTGGTACATGTGCAGGAAATAAATGGTTTGTTGGATTTCTTGAAAAGCAAAATAATAACGCTATGATTGTATATTTTGTTGATGACATACGGAATCGCACCAATATTACATCATACGAGACATTGATAGAAAAATATTTCAAACAAAATGTTTAAATTGGTAACAGAAAAAAAACCGGCAGGTTCGCAGCCGGAGGCAATAAAACAACTAGTATCTGGTTTGGAAAATGGGGAAAGATCTCAAACTTTGCTTGGAATTACGGGTTCAGGAAAAACATTTACTGTTGCTAATGTTATTCAAGAACTTCAACGCCCTGCATTAATTATGGTACATAATAAAACGCTTGCTGCGCAGCTTTATGCGGAAATGAAAGAACTTTTCCCTGAAAATGCAGTTGAGTACTTTGTTTCATACTACGATTACTACCAACCTGAATCATATATTCCAAAAAGAGATGTCTATATTGAAAAAGATTCTTCAATCAATGAACAACTTGATATGATGCGGCACTCTGCTACAATTAACGCCTTAGAACGAAGAGATACTATTGTCATTTCATCTGTTTCTTGTATTTATGGTATCGGTAACCGTGAAAACTACACAAGCATGAGAATGCAAATTAAAGTTGGGGATAAAATCCCCATGCAAGAACTTTCAGATAACTTCATAAAGCTTCAATATGAACGAAATGACATCGCTTTTGATAGAGGAAAATTCCAAATAAAAGGCGACACTGTTGAAATATTTCCATGCCATCTTGAAAACACTGGTATAAGAATTGAGTTTTTTGGCTCCGATGTTGAAAAAATTACAACATTTAATGCCGTTACAAGGCAGAAATATTCCACGCTCAGTGATGTTATGCTCTACCCAAATAAACTGTTTGCAACACCAAGGAATGTAATTATGGAAGCAATTAAGCACATTCAAGAAGACCTTAAAACTGAAGTTGATGCATTTTTCAAACAGGGTAAAATTGTTGAGGCACAACGCTTGAGGCAAAGAACTGAATACGATATTGAAATGCTTGCAACAACAGGAATGTGTAAGGGTATTGAAAATTATTCACGATACATTGACGGTAGAAAAATAGGGGAACCTCCTGCTACACTATTTTCATATATGGCAGAAGATGCTCTTTTGTTTATTGATGAAAGCCACATTACTGCCCCACAAATTAGAGCAATGTATGCGGGGGATAGATCTCGCAAGACCAACCTTGTTGAACATGGATTTAGAATGCGTTCTGCTTACGATAATCGCCCTTTAAAATTCGAAGAATGGAATGAAAAACGCCCGCAAACGGTTTTTGTTTCAGCAACACCATCAGAATTTGAAATTGAGCAATCGAATGGTGTTGTGGTTGAACAAATTATTCGCCCAACCGGATTACTTGACCCTATACTTGAAGTAGAACCTGCATCAAACCAAATTGAACATTTTGTTAAAACAGCAAAAGAATTAATTTCAAACGGTGGAAAAATTCTTGCATTAACACTTACCAAAAAATTTAGTGAAAAATTAACAGACTACCTTCTTGAACACGGGTTCAAAACAGCGTATTTACATTCTGAAATTAAAACAATTGAAAGAGTGCAAATTATTAATTCCCTTCGCAAGGGGGAAATTGATATTATTGTAGGAATTAATCTACTTAGGGAGGGAATTGATATTCCGGAGTGTGAACTTGTTGCAATTCTTGATGCAGATAAAGAAGGTTTCTTGCGAAATGAGACTTCGTTGATTCAAATGATAGGAAGAGCGGCAAGAAATCAAAATGGTAAAGTAATACTTTATGCAGATAAGCTTACGGATTCTATTAAAAATGCAATAAAAATTACCCAAGACCGCCGAGAAATGCAAATTAAATATAACGAAGAACACGGAATTACCCCAGTAACGGTTACAAAGGAAATTAAAACCATGATTGATGCCATTATGGGTGACAGCAAAGAGATTTTTGATATCACAAAACTTGAAAAAATGACGCCAAAACAAGTGCGAAAACTTCTTTCTGATTTAACAAAACAAATGAAGCAAGCAGCAAAAGACTGGGATTTTGAGCGAGCAGAAGAAATCCGCCTTCAAATTAAGGCAATTAATACAGAAATGATGGAAGATTCTATTAATTAAAAAATTCTAAAGAATCTTTATAATCTTTTAATAAAACAAATTCATATCCTTGCTGCTTTAAAGTAGGGATAATAATATCTAATGCTTTAGCTCCATTCCACTCGGGGTGGTTCATATGCATAATAATTATGGATCCATTCTCAACATTGGAAATTATATTATTTACAAGAAAATTCGACGATGCAAACGGATTAGCTGCATCACCGGAAAGAACGTCGAATCCTGCAATTGTATGGTCTAATAAATTTGCAATTTTAATTCCGATATCATCGTAATATGCCGTGCCGGAACGGTAAAAAATTGGTCTTATTCCGGTGTATTTTTCTATATTATTTGCATTGTTGTTAATTTCATAAAAAGCTTCTTCCGGGGTTTTACTGCCTTGAATACCGTATACAGTCTGCCCTGCAACCGTTAATGGTTTGTGATCTGTTCCATGATTTTCAATTTCAAACATTTTGTTATAAGATAATCGTTTAAAAATTTCTTGGTTTTGATTGATCCATTTGCTTGTTACAAACAGTGTTGCAGGAATGTTGTATTTTTGCAAAATTTTAAACATTTTTTTATCATATTGGCCATGACATGCATCAAGTGTTAGTGCAATAACTTTTTTATCTGTTTTAATTTTTACTGCTACCCCGTTAATAAATTCATTAAATTGTGTTGGTTTTGTATTTTGAATTGTTGAAATTAAGGCAATATCATAGTTTTTTGCAAAAACATTAAAAACTCCAACAAACATTAAAAAGTATAAAAACATGTAGACTAAATAAATTTCATTACCCTTGTTGTGTTGTTTACTATAACTGAATTTTTAATTCCGTTGAAAATAAACTGTTTTGCTTTAAAAATTGCTGTTTCAAGATCAAGACCTTGTGCTAAAAAGCATGCAATTGCGGTTGAAAGCCCGCAACCAGTACCGCGAATATTTTCTTCAAACTGAATGCGTGGAAGCGTGAATGCTTTTTGCGTGTTGTTGGAATACAGTGTATCCGTACAAGTTTCATTGTTTGAATGCCCGCCTTTAAGTAAAACATTTTTGCAACTGGCTTGAAGAATTTCGGTAATTATTCCAAAAAGTGGAAGCTCGTTAAGGTTTGGTGTTAGTAAATAAACTAATGGTAGAAGGTGTCTCTTAAAGGTACCAATGTAATGAGTGGTGTCGTTAACAAGTTTTTTTCCTGAAGATGAAATAATTGGAGTATCTGCAATAATTTTGATGTTTGGGTTTTTGTGAAAAAACTTAGAAACGGCAATAATTGCTTCGCTATTTTGTAACAAACCAATTTTTGCAAACTGTGGTAATGGGTGTATGTTTTCAAGTTGCTCTGTTATTTGTTCTTGTGAAAATATAATATGACCTCTAACATTCTTGTGATTTTGTAGCGAAAGTGTAGGTAAAATGCAAAACGGCTCAATATTGAGAATTTTTGCAATGTGTGAGTCTAATAAAATTCCGGCTGATGCTGTTGCATCAAACCCGGAAATTATAAGAATATTGTTAACTTGCATTTGCGGAAGCAACTTGCGCGCAGCTGGTATATGTACCGCCATTGTAAGAATCTGCAAATTTTGTACCAATACAGGTGTTGTTACAGTAGAAGTAATCTTTTGTTGAAGTTTGTGTGAAGTCAGTACACGATATGCTTATTTTTGCACATGATGCAGTTTTTTCAGGGTTTTCATAATCTGCTCTTGTACATGTTGTAACATTAATGTTTGTTGTGCTTTCGGGAATAAATATTTGCGATCCTGATGAATACAATGTGCTTGTGTGTGCATCATTGATTATTATGTAATAAGTACCGGAAATTGATGTATTATTACATGTTTTTTTATAACAAGTAAGAGGATCTTTGCATATATTTTGTGCAGAAGCGACTGTATAAATTTGTTGTAAATTGTATACTTTATTTGTATTAAGTTTTGATGATATATCGGTAAAACATGAAGAGCTTCCTGAATTTGTGATGGCAGAATAGTCTACAACTGCTGATTCACAATATCCTTCATCTTGTCCTGACACTTTTTTGATGATTGTTGTTGCACCTTTGATAATTCCAATACCGATAATAACTGAAACAATCATACCCCATGAGATCTTTCCAAGGAAAAATGCGATGCCTATCATTACTACGGCAAAAATTGCAAAAATACTGGCGAGTTTATCATCAAAATATTTTACTGTTTTGCAAAGAACAATTTGTGGACCTGTCATTACACATATTCCATTGTTGTTTGCACCAATCGCACCAACGCAGGCAAGTCCGTCCGGGCATGGTTGTGTGAAACCGCATTGTTGTGCTTGATTTGCTATTGTTCCACTTGAAAATAGGAGTGAGAGTGAAAATATGAAAATACTTGACAAATGCTTCATTTGTAAACTTAAAAAGTCAGTCATGATCTAATTTAATTAGTGCCTGTAAATGTCAATAAAAAAATCGGAATTTGAGAATATTATAGCACAAAACTTTCCAAATAGTCAATTTGAAGTTATTGATACAGTTGGAGACGAAGATCATTATCGTGTTAAAATTGTTTCCCATGAATTTGAAGGTTTAACAAGAATTGCCAAGCACCGCTTAATAAATTCAAGGTTAAAAGATTATATTGGTGAGAAAATTCATGCAGTTGAGTTTGTGATTGGAGGTATATAAAATATCTAAATTCCTATATCCATAATGATTCCTTACAAATTGGTTAAAAATTTTTGTATGCATCTAAAGCATAACAAAAGCTAATATTCAAAATTACTAGTTAATATTAGTGGTATTTTCCTCTTGACAACCAAATTTTTCGAACTACCATTCATTCAAACTGTAATGCTTTGATGTCAGTAAATAAAGTTATACTTCTTGGAAATGTTGGTGGAGATCCCGCAATTCGTACAACACAAGATGGCAAGAAAATTGCAACATTTTCTCTTGCAACATCGGATAAATGGAAAGACAAACAAAGTGGTGAACAACGGGATAAAACCGAATGGCATCGTGTTGTGGTTTTTTCTGAAGGTTTGGCAGGAATTGTTGAGCGTTATGTAAAAAAGGGTACGAAGATTTTTGTTGAAGGTTCTTTACAAACAAGGAAATGGACAGGTAATGACGGTGTGGAAAAATATACAACAGAAGTAATTCTTCAAGGTTTTAATAATAAGCTTGAAATTATTGAAAACCGTAAAGATGGTGAAGGTGGAAGTTCGTCTTCATCTTATGATGAACATCATGATGAGGTTTCCGGTATTGAAGATGATATTCCATTTTAATTTTTAGATATGTCTAAAAGAGAAGATATACGCAGTTTTTTTTCGATGCAACTTTTATTCAGAAGTAAGACTTCAAATGTAAATTTCTTAAAAGCTATATCAGAAATTGACGGTCTTGATGGTCATTTTTCAGAAAAAGTAATTGAATCTGAGGCGGAATATATTGATCTTATTGATGATATATGTGATGACTTATCGCCTTCCTCAATCTTTGGAAAATATAAAAATTAGCCAATGAATAGTTTGGTTGTAACAATTACCCAGTTTATTGTTGATATTGTCCACCAGTTTGGTTATATTGGAATAATAGTTTCAATGGCAATTGAAAGCAGTTTGTTTCCGTTACCGAGTGAAATTGTTATGATACCCGCCGGTGTTCTTGTAAAGCAGGGTGAAATGAATTTTATTTTGGTTGTTTTATCTGGTGTTTTAGGAAGTTATCTTGGTTCGCTTGCGAATTATCTGCTTGCAGATTTTCTTGGAAGACCTTTAATATTAAAATACGGAAAATATTTTCTTCTACCGGAAGAAAAACTTCATAAGATGGAAAGATTTTTTGAAAAATATGGAAGTATTTCTATTTTTATTGGAAGGCTTTTACCGGTTGTTAGGCACTTTATTTCCATTCCTGCAGGTTTTGCGAAAATGAATATATATCTTTTTACTGTGTACACATTCCTGGGAAGCGCCATTTGGATGGTTATTCTTACAGTAATTGGATACTACCTTGGTGATAGTTCTGGAAAAATTCACAACACGATGCCACTAATTAAATTTAGTGTTATAGGTATTTGCCTTGTAGTAAGTACATACTACTTTTACAGAGTGGTTTATAAAAACAAAAGAAAATCAAAATAAATTCAACTTCTTACAAGTTCTTGGTATTTATCAAGTAAGTGTAATGATACTTTGTTGTCTTTAAATTCATACTTCACTCCTTCTTTTGTTGTAATTGAAGCAATTCTTGAAACCTCTGCAGCTGTTCCTGTAAGAAATGCGTCTTGTGCTTTGGTAAGCTCCGGAAGGGTGATTTTTCTTTCAACAACCTTGTACCCAAGTTCTTTTGCAAGTGCAATAACGGTTTGTCTTGTAATGCCGTTAAGGAAACAATCGGGTGTTGGCGTGTGAATTTCGCCATCAAAGATTGCAAAGAAATTTGCACCTGTTGCCTCTGCAATGTTTTCAGCATAATCAAGCATAAGGGCATCTTGAAAGCCCGCTCTTTCGGCTTGGTGTTTAGAAATTGTTACAATCATGTATAACCCTGCAGCCTTTGCAAACACAGGAGCACAATTTGCTGGAGGGCGACGGTAGTCTGCAACAACCATATGAATTCCTGTGCGTTTAAGGTCTGCATGTAATGCGGGCCATTGCCAAGCAGCGATTGCAAGATGGATTTTATTTTGACTTCCAGAAATTTGCATTTGTTCGCTACCACGCCATGCAAACGGGCGAATGTAAGCATCTTCCAAATTATTTAGTTTACAAACATCAATACAGAGCTTATCAAGTTCCTCAACAGAATATGGTAGTGAAAAATCAAGAATTTCAGCTGATTTTTGTAACCTTTGGTTGTGAATTGTATTTTTAAAAATTTTGCCGTTGTACATTCTTACGCCCTCAAAAACCGATGATGCATAATGTAAACCATGGTTTAAAATATGAACTTTAGCACTTTGCCATTCAAGTATTTCACCATTGTAAAAAATTTTGCCAGTGCGTTTATCAAATGGAATGCGTTCCATATATATACCCTATAAGTTGGTGTAATCAATTTTGTGGTTTGTGGTAAAAGTCAAGATTTTTTGCTTGATTTCATTATGAAATTATGGTAATCTTTAAAAGATAGTTTCTTTGAAAGGATTAAATGTTAATGGTATACATCGTAATTGTGTTTTCTTGCAGTTCTTTTGCACAATATTATAATGAAGGTTATGTGCCGATAAATGTACAAGGATATATGGTTCAAACTGATACAAGAACTCCATCGGAAATTGTGGAAAGAAAAGTTGAGCATTCAAGGCGTGAAAACTCTAAAATGATAGAAAATCTGCAAAAAATACAGAATCAATACTCAAGTACATCTTTACCGTATTCGGAGGTTATAATTCCCGCAGATGATGAAGTTGCAAATAGTAGAGTGAAAGGGTATACAAAAACTAATGGTGTGAAATCAATACCGGAGGAAATTTCAACAAATATCATGAAAAAACTTTGTAATGATATGGGTTTTAATGAGGATAACCAAAGAAGTACTTTAGAGTTTTATTCTTGTGTTTCCGATGCAATGAAAACAAAATTTACCGAGGAGTCTCTTCGTAAAACGAAGTATCATAAAATAGATTCCAATATTGTGAATATTTTAAAATCAAATACATTTGCTGACAGTTCGGTTGAAAATCTTGTGCAGTATCAAGAGTTACTTAGTCAGCGGAATAAAATGGACTGCTTGAATCAAGACGACTACTTTAAATGTGCAAAAGCGATAGTTGAATATAAACAATGTTATAATAAAGTAGTAGATACCGTTAAAATTGAACATAATCGCAATAAAATTATTTGTTATATTAAAACAGGGTTGCGTTTTCCGGAGCCTGATGCAAAAGAGGAGAGGGTTCGCGATGCATACTATGGTGTGTGTGTTCATTTAATAGAAAAAGATTTAAAGCAAACTTCGCTTGAAATGAACGCAAAATGTAATGAAATATTGACAAAAAATAATTTAATGCATTTAAGTATTTAAACTTAATTTGTTTAATGAATATTACACTATTTAACACCCTTACAGGGAAGGAGGAAGTAATTATTCCGTTTCAGTATAATAAAATATCAATGTATGCATGTGGGCCAACGGTTTATGATATCCCGCATATTGGTAATGCAAGGTCTAATGTGTTTTACGATGTACTATTTCGCATATTTAATGCAATATATGATGATGTTGTATATGTTCGTAATATTACAGATATTGATGATAAAATCATAAATAGAGCGAAGGAGGAAGGTATTTCATGTGAAGAATTAACAGAGAGAACGATAAAACTATTTCATGAGGATTTATCATTATTGAATTGTCTTACACCAACGCACCAACCAAAGGCAACACAGTATATTCCACAAATTGTTGAAATGGTGAAGAGATTGGTTGTAAACGGTTATGCTTATGAGGCTAATGGTGAGTATCTTTTTTCTGTTGAAAAATACAAAGAATATGGACAACTTTCTAATAAAAAGTTGGAAGATTTAATTGCCGGAAGCAGAGTGGAGGTTAAGAATCATAAACATTCACCCGAAGATTTTGTGCTTTGGAAGAATGTGAATGCCAGTGAATATGGGTTTAAAACGGAGCTTGGTTATGGTAGACCGGGGTGGCATATTGAATGTTCTGCAATGTCAACGGCGCTGCTTGGGGTAAATTTTGATATCCACGGTGGTGGAATTGACCTACAATTTCCACACCACGAAAATGAAATTGCGCAAAGTTGTTGTGCAAATTTAGGTTCGAATTTTGCAAAGTATTGGGTGCATAATGGGTTTTTAAAGGTAAACGGAGAGAAAATGTCGAAGTCATTAAACAACTTTATTACCGTTAGAGATGTGGTAAAAAATACCAATCCGTTAGCATTAAGGTTGTGTCTTCTTTCAACTCATTACCGTAAACCGCTTGATTTTAACGAGCATTCATTGCACAGTGCGGAGGCAAATCTTATCAAATTTAACAAAGCATTGGAACAAAATACAGGTCTTTTTGAAAGAAAAACAGATGTAAAACTCAGTCAAATACCGCAAAATGCACAGCAAGCATTGTGTGATAACCTAAACATTTCGAAGTATCTAGCCATAATGCATGCACTACCAAAGGACATAAAAAACACAATAACCGACCAAAAACACAAACAAGAACTTGCACAACAGTTCTGGAACATGGGTGCATTGATTGGTATTTTTGTATAAAAATATGTGCTAAAATTGTACCATTTTGTATACAAATATGTACCAAAACTGTACATATTTGGTGGTATTTTGGGTGTATTTTAGCACATAAACGGTACATATTATTAACCCAACTTACCAAAGTTACAGTGTTTTTTAAACTCTTCCAGTGTATGTTTTGCATCAATTTCATTTAATTTTTTGAAATCTTTAAGGTAAAGCTTTACCCTTTCTTGAACAAAATTTTGCAGTTTTTCGTGTATTGTATGTGTGAAAATATTTTCAATTTTGTGTTCAACACATACACGAATTATGGAAAGAATATCTCTTCTTATTGCAAAAGGATCCCTTGATGATGTTGGAATTTCACCAATTTCTGCCAAAGAATTTACCTTTTGTAGTTTGTCAATCAGTGAAAGTTTTGCACCGGTTATGGTGGACGGTACATCATCATTTGGGTTAAGAGGTTTGTAGTGTTCACCAACTGCTGTTGAAACTTCATCACTAATTCCTAATTTTTTAAGGTAAAAACCTCCACAATAACCCTGCAGTTCGGTAAAAGACTGTACTATGTTTGATGTCAGATCATTCTTACACATTGCAATTGCTTGCTTGAGGGTATCATCATTTGGAAACAGTTTTTGAGCTATAATATTCATTTCTTGCACTCTTTTTGCAACAGAACCATACCCTTGATGGAAAGTAATTTTTTCTAATGTGGGTGAAATACTATCAATTTTAAATGCTTTTATGTCTTTTTCAAGGTAATAAACGGCGTCGTCCAGCCGAGCTTTTAGCGTTTTAATGTGTCCTTCTTCAATAGTTTTATTATGCTTTTTGCCAACAATTAGTATGTTTTCTACAATATTTCCACCCCTTTCAAACATAATATACCGCTGGTTTTTTGCAATTGTAAGTTTCAAAATTTCCTTTGGAAGTGTTAAATATTTGTGTGGAATTACACTCAAACAAAACTGCGGAACAGGATAAAGCCACGCAAGTTCTTCAACAGATTGCCTTGAGACGCATGTAATTTTATATTCTTTTTCAATTCGGTTAATTTCATCGTTGATTGCTTTCATAGTATCAATATTTGCCAATTGTGGACTTTCTTTAAGCGAATTAAACGCAAATTTGTGACCGATTGGTTTGCCATCAATAAACGCAGAAATTGAGTGGATTGGTCTGCACCATGGAAGGTTGTTGCCATTAATTATTAAATCTAGCGTTTCTTTCCATTTTCTGGATATTGCATCTAAAACGCTTTCAGTAACCAATGGAGCAATTTCCTCCGCAGTTTTTGTTGAAGCTTCCTTAATGAAAACATATACACCATTTTCTTCATCTTTTGTAACTCTTCCACCATTATTTATATACTTTGTATAAAACCCTTCAATTGCAACTTGCGGAGCATCAATTTTTGGACCAACAACCTTCTGAGAACTAAGCGTAATATTGTCATCTAAAAATACTTCAAATTCAATAGACTTGCTTGTAGTAATGTATTTTTTATGCTGCATTTGAATTGGGGCAACTAAAGTGCCAATTTTTGGATATACCATTCCTTCAATCAACCACCATACATTCTTAATTTCCGATTCACTAAACGGAATTTCTTCTTGTTTTATCAAAATTAATAGATTCGGCATTTTTCACTTGAAATTTTTGATAATGTATTTTATCAATCAAAATGATGTCAAGTTTATTTTCTTATGCCCAAGGTTTATATAGAAGGTCCAGCAGGAAAAATTGAAGGCATGATGCATTCTGCGGAAAATCCTAAAGCTCCGGTTGCGATAGTTTTGCACCCACACCCTCTTTATGGTGGAACGATGAACAACAAAATTGCGTATCACCTCTATAAAGCTTTTGTTCAAAATGATTGTTCTGTTATTAGAATTAACTTCCGCGGCGTGGGGAAGTCTCAAGGGAAATTTGATTCAGGAAAGGGTGAATCTGAAGATGTTAGTGCCGTAATAGACTGGCTTCACGGGCAGTTCCCGGAAACATCGCATTTTTGGCTTGCAGGCTTTTCTTTTGGTTCTTATGTGGGTTTAAATGTTGTGATGCGTCGCCCTGAAATTGAAGCTTTTATTGCAGTTGCTCCACCGGTTACAAAATATTCTTTCTCATTTTTTTCTCCATGCCCTGTTTCAGGTTTGATAGTTCAAGGTGATGCAGATGACATCGCTCTTATTGCGGACACGGAAACTCTGGTTGACCTTAACCATAATCAAAAAAATATTCACATTGCTTACGAAGTTGTGGAATCTGCCGATCACTTCTTTTCCAAACACATGGAAGAGTTTGACGAAATTATTGATACATACATCAAAGATCGTCTTGCAAATAGAGTTGTTTCTTCCGTTGTAAAACAACGAAAAAGAAGCAAAGGAAGAAAAAAGAAAATTGCAGCTTAAGTCTAATGAAAATTCGTGTTGGTAATGGTTTTGATTTTCACCGTATTGAAAAATCGGAAAAGCCTCTTGTTTTGTGTGGAGTAGAAATACCATCACCACTTGGAATCGTTGCACATTCAGATGGTGATATCATTCTTCACACGGTTGTTGATGCCATTTTTGGTGCACTAGCACTTGGGGATATTGGTACTTTTTTCCCAGATACTGACCCACAGTGGAAAAATCAAAGTTCTGTAACTTTTCTTAATGAAGCTATTAAATTAATGGAAGAGAGGAGTTTTGAAATTTCAAACCTTGACATTACAATGATATGTGAGATACCCAAAATTAAACCACTGAAACAGGAATTGACACAAAACCTTGCAAAATTAATGAAAATTGATATGGAACAAATTTGCATTAAAGCAACTACAACCGAAAAAATGGGTTTTCTAGGAAGGGGCGAGGGCATTGGGTGTTTTGCCACTGTTTGTTTGGTTTCTAAAATTTAATCCTTCCTCAGTGTAAAAAAGCGTATTTAAACTTGACAAATAAAAAACTCAATTATTAGTTGTGAAAAAGCATTATGTTTTTGTTGAAAATATGGCAAATTATGTTGTAACTCAAGTTAGAAGTTCAATTGGTCTTCAAAGTAAGGTTAAAGAAAATTTAAAATCTCTTGGTTTAAAGAAAATTGGTTCAAGTTCCTTGATTAAAAAGCAACCATCTTCAGAAGGTTTGATTGCAAAGGTTGCACATCTTATTAAATATGAAGTTGTAGAATAATATTTTATATAATATTGAATGTCTACAGAGTATTCGTCTAGTCCGGAAGGTGTTGTTGTGCACGAAGTTGAGATACACGATGTACATAATTCACACGACCCAATGCATCAATTTGAAGTTCAACCTGTTAACGGTTTTGAATTTAATATTTTTGGAATTGACATAAGTATAACCAATGCTGTTTTAACAATGTTTGGTATAACCGCATTGTTGATTTTTTTAATGTCACTATTGGTTTCAAGTTTGAAAATAATACCAAACAAAAAGCAGTCAACTGCAGAAGTTATGTATAGCTTTGTTAATTCACTAATTTCCAATAACATTTCTTCCGGAGGAAAAAAATTTACTCCATTAATATTCTCACTATTTTTTTTCATTTTTATTTCTAATGCTTTTGGTTTGTTACCTTACGCATTTACGATTACCAGTCATATTGCAGTAACTGCATCTCTTGCTGGAATCATATTCCTAATGAATGTGATAATTGGTATGATAAGAAATGGTCCGGTTGGATTTTTTCTTGCTTTAGTGCCAAGTGGTGTTCCGAAGGCTTTTGCCCCGTTAATGCTTGTAATTGAGTTTTTTGCGTATCTTGCACGCCCTGTAACACTTGCTGTGCGTCTTGCTGTTAATATGGTAGCAGGGCACACAATGATGAAAGTAATTGCCGGATTCGTTGCATCAATGGGTCTTTTTGGTATAGTACCAATTTTATTTAACAGTCTGTTAACCGGTTTCGAGTTCTTTGTTGCGGGTTTGCAAGCATATATTTTTTCCATGCTTACTTGTATTTATATTAATGACGCTTTGTCTCATCATTAAACATGAAAATTGCAATTATAAGTTCATCGTTTTACGGTTTTTATGAAAAAGCTCTTTTACAAAACTCCATTGGGCAACCTGCAAATACCCAGCAAGAAATACTGCCATTTATCAATGAAATTTTTAAAGAACGATTCTCAGTAGATGCTTTCAAATTTAAAGATTGCAACATAGCATTTGCATGTGTTCCTGGTGCGCTTGAAATTCCACAAGCAATCAATTGGTTTCTAAGTTTACAAAAATTTGACGGTATTCTTGCACTTGGTTGTGTAATTAAAGGTAAAACTACTCACTTTGAGCATGTATGTAATGAAGTTATGCATGGAATTACAAATCTTTCATTAAACAGTGGTGTTCCAATCACAAGTGCAATTGTAACAGCATTTAACGATGAAGACGCATACGAAAGAGTTGTATTGAATGGTAAAAACCTTGGAAAAAAAGCCATGGAAGCTTTAGTTCAAATGATCGAACTAAAGAAAAAAATTACAGAGACTGAAATACTTTAACAATAACTTCCATTGCGTCATCAATATGTTTTTTTTCCACAATTAGCGGTGGAAGAAGGCGAATAACATTGTTTCGTGCTGTAGTAACAATTAGTTTGTTTGTAAATAAAGCATCGGCAATAGTTTTTGCATTATATTTTTCTTGTATCATAAAACCTGTCATCAATCCAAAGCCACGAATTTCTTTTACAATATGAGGAAATGCTTGGTGCAATGTGTTTAATTTTTCTTTAATGTATACTGATTGTTCTTGAACATTTGCCAAAAATTTTGGATTTGATATTTCTGTGCATGTTGCATTTACAACGGCCATTGCAAGAGGGTTACCACCAAAGGTTGTTCCATGCGAACCAACTGTAATAACATTTTTTGTTCTTTCTGAAAAAAGTGTTGCACCAACCGGGAAACCATTACCGATTCCCTTTGCCATTGCAATGATATCCGGTTGAATATTTGCCCACTGAAAAGCATTAAATCTTCCTGTGCGCCCAGCGCCGCATTGTACTTCATCAAGAATAAAAAGTACGCCACTCTCTTTTGTAATTTGTGACACTTTTTGAAGATAATCCCATCCTGCAAAATTTAATACACCTTCACCTTGAATCGGTTCAATTATAACAGCAGCAGTTTTTTCCGTGATCGCATTTTTAAGCTCTTCAATATTTCCATATTCAACACGCTTGAATCCTTCAAGAAGCGGATAAAAACTTTTAGTATATGCTGCTTCCCCAGAAGCTGAAATATTCGTAATACTTCTACCATGAAAAGAGTTTTGGCATGTAATAATTTCGTACTTATACTCGCCTTGATCTTGAAAAAACTTCCGTGCCATTTTAATAGATGTTTCCATTGCCTCGGAACCTGAATTACAAAAGAAAACATTTTGCATTCCTGTAGCACGGCAGAGCGTTTCTGCACAATAATCCATTTCACTATTGTAAAATAAATTAGAGATATGCCAAAGTTTTTTGGCTTGTTTTGTTAATGCTTTCACAATTTTTTTGTGACAATGTCCTAAAGAGTTTACGGCAATACCTGACATAAAATCCAAATACTTTATTTTGCCATCAAACAAGTGCATACCCTTGCCATGTGTAAATTCTGTTTGAATTCTTGCGTGTGAATTTACAATAAATTTATGCTTGTTCATAATTATTTAAAAAGACCTTGAAGCTGTGATAAACTCTCTTTATCACTCAAATAATTTGAAACTTGACTACATTCCGGGTGTGTTGACGATGTACGTTTATATGTCCAGTCTTCGCCGTCAACCCAGTATGTTGTTTTCATTGTTTCTATTTGTCGGTATACAGCTCTAAGTTTCTGAGTACATGTAGATAGTCTAATATCTTTAAATTGAATATTATCACTTGGAAAGAAATCTATTTGTCCGGTATCACTTGCAGATTTTTCAATGGTATCAGCAAAAAGATTACACACTAAGTTACTTGGACTTTTTGTTGGCTGTTTTGAAGTTTCGTAACTTATAGTTGCCAGTACATCAAGACACTTTTGATTTTCACCGCTTCCAAAAGCAACATTCTGTGAAATTTGAGTACAGTATGTCTGTTGTTTTGTTTTAGGTAGATATAAACCACTATCTAATGTAGATGTTGGTGTGGTAGATCTTATATTTGCCAAATCAGTAGATATAGCACTTGCGATTTCAGTTCTTATTGTGTAAGAAATGTCCGCAAAGTATGGAATTTGTGCTAACTTTTTTAGCATATCACTTGTTGGCATGCTTGTTGAGCTGGCATCTGATGATGCCTTCATTTTAACCAGCGTTCCCTTGATTTCGCCCGTAATTTGTTCGCATTCTGTATCTGACGTTATTGCTCTCTCGTCGAGTAATGAGTAAATGGAATCAATATAGCATTTACATTGTGGACTTGGCGGTAGTGCGAGGTCTTCCGTTTTACCCTGTCTTACTTGTTCGTTTAATAAAAGTTTATCCCAATACTCTTTTGATACCTTTATACATGTATCGTAGTAAATTGGTCTGTTTTCTTTCATTCGTCTTTCTTCATTTTGAGTCCATAGCTCTTTAATAATATCATTACGCACTTGTTCTGCATCTTTAATAAAATAATCCATACCAATAACGAAGTGATCGGATAATTGCTCTCTTTGGGTGTCTGAAAAATCATAACATGATTTTTCTATTGTTTGATTATAATCAAGCTCTCCTATTTGAATTTTATTGTAAATACTTGATGCTATGTTGTTTTGCGTTGTAGAATCCAAATTTGTGAATATTTTATAGTTCTCTCTTGTATTGCTTGAAAGGTAATCAATAATATTAGTTTTTGTAATACTTGTTGGGCTTGTTTTATTTGCATCAAGTATTGCAGAAATAGAATTATAACAATGTAAAACAAATGTTTCCTTATCTGTTGTTGAAGTGTAATACGAGCTACCAACTTCAAGACAATGTAGCTTAATTAAATTATAAGATTGTGACGGATCTAATGTGCATGCAAAAGCATCTTTAGCACTTACTGCGGTACTTTGTGGAGTTAACGTTAAATACTTTTCAGTCAAATTTTCACAAACATCACTAATTGCGGTTTCGCAGGAAATTGAGCAATTTGTTTTACCATAACAAGCTGTTGCATAACATGTTAAAGACGAAAGATCTCCCTCTTGAGTATTCAATTGAATAATTTCCGGAAGACTAATTTTAATCTTAGCAAAAACTTTTGAAGCTGTTGTATCTTCACTTGTTAATGTTGAAACACTATCTGTGCATTTTTTATAAAATGCACTTGTAGTTATTTCTATAGATTTTTGTATTTCATCTGTTGGCAAGCTTTGCGTTGTTGTTGATGTTTTTTTGCTTTCTAAAAAAGATGAAAGCGAATTATTCCACTTGGTATCATCAAAATTTGGATGACTGCATTTACATAAGTATGGGTAAATTTCTTTAGATATAGTATCAGTTGAAATATGATTATTTTTTTGAAGTGTTGCTGTATAAGAAAGATCATACAAACGCTCTGATATTTTATTTTTTTCATGAGTTGAAAGTTTACTGAATAAGTCCATGTTTTGATTATTCATTTTAAGTTCTGTATCACGGTGTATTGTAGCTCCTTGAGAGTTAACCTCGGGTTTTGATAAATATGCAAGAATTGTTTTTTGAATAACCTCACCCTTTGACTGTTCGGGAATATAAAATTGAAAAGATGGAATTTTACTTACAACCGTGGTAATTGGATCCATACCAGGATTTGACAGTGAATTTTGATATTGAGAATCAATAACTTCAACAAGATCTGAACAAGCTTGTGCTATACTTTGTTCTTCACTGTTAGATGATACTTCATTTTGATTGTCACCACTACTGCTGTCGTTATCACTATCACTATTATTAAGTCCGTTTTCGTTAGCCAATTGTTTTACCAAAAATGTACATATTTCTTCCGCAGTAATGTTTCCACCGGATAAAAACGATTTAAACATATTACTAATTGTATTAAAATTATCCGAGCTTAAATCTGTAACAGATGGTATAATATCAGAGAGTTTAGCAGTTGTATTATTTTCTTGTTTTACTTTATTTAAAGCCAATATACATTCCCCAAAAATATTTTCATCTGTAATGCTGTTTGTTATAGCCGACACAATTTTTGCACATATCTGTGCGGACTTATTATCAAAATTAGACGATGTAAGAGTTTTTATGTCAGCAATAATTTTATCGTATTCCGTTCCAAAATAATTTTGTGCCATAACTTTTCTTTGTGCACTGTCAACAACTCCGTTAAAAATACCCATTAAGGATAATTTAGTTAAAATTACTTCTTCGGTAATATCTCCGCTTGTTAATTCTTTTGCTTTTAAAATTTCCTTCATTGCAGCAATACATTGTTTATAAAGTTTTGCCGGGTCAAGTGCGTCTATAATGGCAGAAACAATATCAATGCAATATCTTGCAGCATTTTCTCCGTACTGTTTTGTAACAATATTGTTAATGAAAACCTGCTGGTCTTGTTCTGTAAGCACAGTGAAACCTGTCAAAGCAAATAAAGCAGTTTTTACCTTTGCAGCATCTGCGTTTTGCTGTAAAAGGCCGCTTACAATTTTTACACATTGTTTAAAGACCGCCAAACCTTCCATTGCATCAAGTATTGCTTTTGTAATATCCACACAATATACTGCAGCATTATTTCCATGTTTTTTAGAAAACAAGCTGTCGATAAAATCATTTTTGATGGTATCAGAGAGTAAATCAAAACCGGTAATCGCAGAAAGACGGGCTTTGATATCAGTTTTTGATGGATTATTCATTGCAAGAATATTTGTTACAATCCCAACACACTCTTGATAAATATCAAGCTCTGAAAATGCATTAGCAATGGAAGAGACAATATCTTGACAATATTTTGTAGCGTCATTTCCATATTTTCTTTCAATAATATCATTAATAAACTGATTTTGCAGAATCTGTGAAAGGACATTAAAACCACTTAATTGCATTAGCGCACTTTGTACTTGATTAAAAGATTTATTGTTTGAATCAAGTACAGGAGTAACAATTTGTATACATTCCTTAAATAATGCTGTGGACTCTATTTCTGCAGGTGTTAATGGTTTACTTGTGCTTTTTCTGCGAACAACCCCACCGCTTCCGTCGTCCGAACCAGAACCACCCTGGGATTGACCTGTTGTATAGTCTTTTACCTCACCTTCTTTACCATTAATACTAAACTGTGTGTTTTGAGAATACTTTTTTGTGATACTATCACCACCTTCAAAATTATAGTTATAATTTGCATCAAAATTTGATGACGAATTACCACCATTATTTATTGTACTACCTTGCGTAATTTGATTTGTTTGATTTGTTGAATTTCCATTAACTTGCGATGTAGTATCTTTACTACCATTGTTTAAAGACTCCGTTTGTTTGCGAAAGTTTTCAGATCCGCGATTGGAAAGCTTGTCTTTATCGCTTGAACCAAAAAGTCTTCCACTGAAACCGGAAAATGTTTTAGAACCTTGGTCGGATTCTTTATCACCGGAGAAAATAAAATACCCTACAATTCCCAAGAATACTAAAGCAATTACTATGATAAGACCTTTTTTGCCCCCCATGTTGATTTTTACTAAAAACAGGAGTAGTACTAATTTGCAAGCTTAAATATTTCAAGTTTTTTTTGTTTGAAATATAAAAAACTTTTGACAATAGTATAAAATCAATTTTATATTCAATGATAGTGAAAAGTGTGAAGGATCCAATTCTGTATATTACGCATAAGGTAAGCAATAAAGTTAAGGGTACTTTAGAAAAACGAAGAAGAAATGCTATTGCATTTGTTCGTTTATTTTTAATAACCATTAACAAACTTGCTTACAAAAGCAATGGAGTACTTAAAGTAAAGTTCGGTGATATTCTTGAGTTGATTGAGAAACAATCTCAATTTACTTTGATTGCAATTGCAATATTTCCATTAGTTTTACCTATTCCGTACCCTCCTGGAATGCCAACTATACTTGCAATTCCCGTATTAATTTTTATTATTAACGGTCTTTTTGGGAAGAAGTTCATCAAAATACCCGAAAAAATTCTAAATTATTCAATAACAGTAGATTCACTCAAAAAAATTATAACACAGTCTCGTTTTGTTATTTCAGTGCTTGCAAGAATATCAAAAGGTGGAAGAATACCGTTTCTTGCAGATGAACAAATGGCAAAATTACACATATTCTTTATGTTTTGCATGTGTTGTGTTATTATTCTGCCACTTCCAGGAACGAACTATCTTCCATCTGTTGCAATATTTGTGGTTGCTTTAGGAGTGATTTTAACAGACGGAATTTTAGTTACAATTGGTTACTTAATTGGTGTGACCGGAATTTTTGTCGTTATGTTGTTTATGATTTTCGGTACGAAGATTGTCTTGACATTTATCCACTTCGTGAAATATCTGCTATATTAAAATTATATAAAAA
>JAURNI010000014.1 GCA_030830305.1 Alphaproteobacteria bacterium
TCACCTTTGTTGACGGAAAGGCAGTTGCCATAAATCCTCAACATGTAATAGCAAATCCTATTTATAAATAATATGCCAATAATCTTTTTTCTGATTTTTAGTTTTTGCACTTATGCAAGTGATAAATTCACTTTTTCAGTTGGTGTTGACTTGTTCGATTCAGTTTCAAAAAATGATGGAATGAATAGAAAACAAAGTGCCTTGTCAAACCCACTTTCTTCTGCAAATAGAATTTCTACAGGAATTACATATAAACCATTTAATTTCAGCGAAATAAGATTTACATATAAAAACAATTCATTAATAAATTTTGGTGAAATGTATGAAACAAAAAATGGATATAATGTTTCTTCGCAGATTAAAACACAATCTTATATTGTTTCGCACCCAGTTTCGAAAAAGTTCACGCCTTATGTTGTCGCAAGTGATATAACAACGATTACAACCATAAATGCAGGCAGTAAAATAATCAACAACGGTTTTATGTATGGACTAGGGCTTGCATATTTCTTAAATTCACACAACGGAATTTCTTTGACATATTTCCTGCCGTCAAAAACTTTTAACACAAAATATTCTTACGGCGTAAGTTACACTTATTTTATTTGAAAAATGTCAAAATTTAAAA
The DNA here is from genome assembly GCA_030830305.1 of Alphaproteobacteria bacterium. Classification (GTDB taxonomy): domain Bacteria; phylum Pseudomonadota; class Alphaproteobacteria; order Rickettsiales; family Deianiraeaceae; genus CAJQOT01. The sequence goes on from JAURNI010000014.1 coordinate 629, forward strand.
GCATTTATGCGGAAATAATTAAGGTCGTTACAACAAAGGTAACGATTGTTGTTCTTAGTTTTTGTGGGCTTGGTATTTCGCAAGTATGGTCTTACTATAAACTTACAAACAATGAAAGTCGGATTGTCTTTCTTGAGAGTAACTTTGATCAAGAGGTTGGCGTAAGAATGGAGATAACAAAATTATTAAGCAACTGCCCTACATATACAGGTTTGGCTTGGATTGAGTATAACAAAAATACAAGTAAAATTTTATTTAAAAAAGTTCTTACATATGATGAAACAATTGGAATATATGATGCAACAACTACAAATGATTTATATTCGTCTTCTTTGATTGACCGTAAATCTTTACATTATTTTGCAAACCTTGAGGAGGGTGAGGTATACTTTATCACGGAGAAAGACTCAATGTGGGAGGAATATGGATTTTTTGCAAAAATAAGAGCACATGCTTGGAAGTTTACAAATCAAAAAATAAAAGAATATTCAAAAGCTGATTATTTAAAGAAAATTATAAGAGAGCACGGAAGTGAAGGTATTAAAGTTCTTAGGCTATATAATGTTGTAATAAAAGATAAAAATCGTAATTTAATTTATATCCTATCAATTGGTCTTTCTGGTAAAAGTGATGCTTGTTATAATGGGAATAAGGCTATGACTCGTACACAATTACTTGACTTGTCAGCGTATATCAGAGATATAACACATATTACTTGACTTAAAAGGCATAATTAATACATTTAAATAATTTAATTTTATATATGGTAACATCTTTATGTACAACACTCTTCGGTGCAATATTTGGCGGACTTCAGAATTATGTTGAGCATAAACAGGATTCAAGTAAAGAAATTCAACTTGCAAAAATTCAGGCAGATAAAGAAATTCAAATTGCAAGCCAACAAACTTTTATTTCACAAAATCAATCAAATACACAGGCAAGCATTACAGAGCAGGAGGGCTTTAAAACTGAAGCATCATTAAAACAAAGCGACACGGCGGAATACAAGGCATTTGCTGAAGCAGTAATACAAACATCGGCACTGTCAAAAGATACCTCAATACTTGCACAGTTTGCAAATTTTATTATAGTAACAACAAGACCAATCGTCACATATATTCTTCTCATTCTTGTTTTTGTTATAACGATAAAAATTATCAAAGGCGGTGAAGTTTCGGAAAATCATTTGGTAGTTTTTGACTTAATATTGGCAGAATTTTCTGCGGTTATGTCTTATTGGTTTGTTCGGCGTTCTTTTGAAAAAAGGAATCATCCACAATTCACAACACCAAAAAAAAAATTGATTTAGAACCGAAAAAAGAAGTTATGCCAAAAATGACAACACAAAGCGAACCGCAGGAAGCTCCAAAAGACATTGTTTTGCAAAAGGCGTGTGATTTTATTGCGAAGCTTGAAGGGTGTAAATTAACCGCATACAAATGCCCTGCTGGCGTATGGACAATTGGTTTTGGAACAACAAGTGGAGTTAAGGAAGGCGACCAAATTACATTTCGAAAAGCTGGCGAATTGTTAAGGCGTGATACAAAGGAGTTTCTTGATTGTGTTCGCAAAGAAGTGGGGTCAATTTGCAACGAAAACCAGCTTGTGGCACTTACATCATTTGCTTTTAATGTTGGAGTAGGTAATTTTAGAGGCTCAACTCTTTTAAAGGTTGTCAAGAAAAATCCAAAAGATTTTATTGGAATAAAAAGCGAGTTCTTGCGGTGGGTTTATGCGGATAAAAAACCATTAGAAGGCTTGAAAAATCGCAGGAATAAGGAGTTTGAAATGTATAAAAAACCTTGCATTTTGCAAAAATAGAAATCAAAAACATTGAATAATCAATTTATAAAAACTACCTATGGATAGAAGTTTAGACTTGACAGCAAAATTACAAGAAAACGCATTTGAAGAGCCAAAGGTTGACATTAATGTTGAATTCCACAATGGCGAAAAAGTTGATGAGCAAGTTGAGGAAAGTGAGGAAGTGAGCGTTGAAGAAGAAGTTGCCGTGCCTTGTTCTGAAAGTGAAGAAGTTGTTGATAACTCTGATGCGA
>JAURNI010000015.1 GCA_030830305.1 Alphaproteobacteria bacterium
ACATATTTGTCGTGTATTAAATATATCCGAAAACACTCGCGTTCCAGAGCTTACAGAAGAAAACCTTGCAAACATTCGTGATTACATATCAAAAAATTACACTGTTGAAGGTGAGCGTCGCAAAGAGGTAGTTGACGCAATTAAATCGTTAATATCAAAAGGTACATACAGAGGATCCAGACATAAAAAAGGCTTACCTGTTCGTGGTCAAAATACAAAAAACAATGCCAAAACTCGTAAAAAAAGAGGTAAAAAAAGTTAAGAAATTAATTAGCAAGAAATGAAAAATAAAGCAGTTACCAAAAAAAAAGACACAAGAAAGCTTCAAGACGTTCAAGTTGTGAATGTATGTATTAAATCAACATTTAATAACATACTTCTTGCTATTACAACACAGTCCGGCGGCGTTTTGTATCAAACATCATCTGGTGCAAATAGTTTTAAGGGTCCAAAAAAATCAACTCCATACGCAGCACAAGTGATAGCAGAAAAAGCACGCGAATGGCTTGTATCTAATGGAATTAAGGCAGTTGCAATCAAACTTAACGGACCTCACAACACTAGAGATTCTGCTATTAAAGTCCTTGCGAATAGTTACTTTAGTGAAGCCAAAGGTAATAATGGTTATGTTGTTACATCAATATCAGATATAACACCACTACCACACAATGGTTGTAGACCAAGAAAAATTAGAAAAGTATAGTTTTTATCGAAAGCATGTCAGATAAACTTGATATATATAAACGTATCATATTCCCAACCACCCTATCCTCAACTGTTCACACAAAAAACATTAAGGAAACATTCTCAATGTATCCAATACAAAAAGGCTATGGCACAACTATTGGAAATTCTCTTCGAAGAGTTTTACTGTCCGGAATACAAGGAAATTCTGTGTCATATATAAAAACTCAAGGCTTAGAAAGTGAATACTCACCAATTGATGGTCTTTTAGAGGATTGTCTTGCAATTTTAGTAAATCTAAAAAAATTATCCGTTAAAATGGAGCAAGACTTTGCTATTTTAACGTTACCAATCAATAAACAAGGAAAAATAATCGCAAGTGATATCAAGTGCCCATCGAATGTTGTAATAGTCAACACAGATTTAGAAATATGCACGTCAACCGGTAAACGAAGTTTTGAAATTGAAATTGGCATAGAAAAAGGTATTGGTGTTCAAATGGTTGATCCAACAAAACATGTCTCTAATACTGTTTTTGTAGATAAATTTTACTCTCCAATTGAAAAAGTATCGTTCTCAATTACCAATGCCATTTCTGGAGATTCGGTAGAAAATGATCGTTTAGATATTACAATTGAAACAAACGGATCTCTCACTCCAAAAGCTGCACTTGGTCATGCTGCATATCTGTTTAGACAATTTTTATCTATTTGCGTAGATTTCGAAGAAAAAAATATTACAAACACTGAAAGTATTGCAAATCAAATTTCTAACACAATTGATTACAGTGAACTGTTTAATAAAAGAGTTGCAGATTTAGAACTTTCTGTTAGATCTAGCAACTGTCTTGCTAATGAAAACATTCATTACATTGGTCAGTTAGTGCAAAGAAGCGAAGCTGATATCATAAGAACTCCTAACTTTGGAAGAAAATCTCTTGATGAGATTAAAAATGTTCTTAGTGAAATCGGTTTAAGCTTTGATATGGATGTTGGTAACTGGAAAACACCCGAAAGTAATGAATCATCTGGAGATGATATCATGAAAGAATTTAAAGGTAAAAAATTGCGTGGAGCAAAAGTGAAATAATTAATTTTAGATACTATGGCTGGTCCAACAAAAAACGCTAAAGTTGCTTCAAAAAATAACCCTACATCTCGTGGGTCAAAAGTAAAAATGTATTTTCAAGGTCAAGAGGTTCTTCCGGTAAAGTTTATTGGAACAGCAATTGGTCAGGGTGTTTACATGGCAATTTCTTCAATAAATGGAGACTTACTCCTTGATCAACAAGGTGTTCCACACAAGTGGGATTTAGCTCAACCTCAAAAATCATAATTATGAAGTATTTATATTCATCATCTGATATACCAGTATCATTTGTTGAATATTTTCTTCAAAAATTTAACTACTTTGATGGTTTGAGATCTTCTGCAAGCCATCAAAATGATTCCACCGCTTTTTTAATATTTCAAGAAAACTCAACCAGAACAAAGGAATCTTTCAGAATTGCTTTCGATTACTGTTCAATACCTGTAATAAATGTAGAAACAGAAACATCTTCTTTAAAGAAGGGTGAAACATTATACCAAACCATTGAGACATTGTCAAATTATGCAAAAAAAACAATTTTCGTAATCCGTACTAATACAAGACTTCAAAAATTTAACACACCTAACGCCATTTTTATAAACGCAGGAGATGGTATTAATGAACACCCAACTCAAGCATTGGGGGATTTACTTACAATTTATAAAACCCTAAACTATAAATTTACTGAAAATTTCCTTCAAAATGTTCATATTACTATTTGCGGCGATATTGAAAACTCAAGAGTTGCAAGGTCTAATGTTAAATTATTGAGTCGCTTTGGCGCTATTATTACACTTGTTGCACCATCGCATTTGATGCTAAAAAATACGATAGAATACTATCAAAATCAATATAATTGCAAAATTTCACGTACATTAACAAAGGAAATCATTCAAAACTCACAGTTTTTAATGTTCTTACGAACTCAAACGGAACGAAACTCACAATATATTGATACAGACTTACCATCATTCTCATTAAATGACAAAAACCTCCACTTTTTGCAAAAAAACACATTCATAATGCATCCAGGACCTGTCAACATTGGTAACGAGCTATCACATTCAGCGTTTTGTCATAAAAATTCACTCATTAATATGCAGGTACATAATGCATTAACTGCAAGAAAGGCAGCGATTAAATGGTACACAGAAAAAAATGACTAAAATATTTATCAGTTGCAGTGGAAATTTATCAACTTTAATTGCAAATGAAATTAAAAATTCTCTGCCAAATATTATACAAACAATAGAGTGTTTTTTCTTTAAAGATATTGATAAAGGTTCTTTTTGGAGGGAAGATGTGCAAAAAGCATTAAATGAATATAAAGTTGGTCTTGTTATTTGCACACCAGATAGCTACAAAAATTCATGGTTAAATTATGAGGCTGGAGCATTAAGCATTACAATGCAAAACCAAACAATGGTTTGCCCTATTCTATTCAATATGGAACCCACAGATTTAACGGAACCATTAGCAAGTTTTAATTGTGTTCATTTTACAAGAGATGATTTTTTTAAACTTTTGCAAACTATTAATAAATTTACCAAGTTAGAAAATACCGTTCTTGAAAAAGCATTCAACAGAGAGTGGATCGACTTAGAAAAAAATATTAGACAAATACTACAAAATACACATAACCCACAGGAGTTGCATAGATCTGAAAAAGATATGATTAAAGAGATATTGGAACTTACTCGTAAAAATTATGTTCTTCAAAAACATTCAATTCATAAATCAAGAAACATCAAGAGTGTCGGCAATATTATTGAGGTGGATAGTAGTATGTTATACTGTTCTTTTTGTGGGGAAAATCAACATAAAGTGAAAAAGTTAATTGCAGGACCGAATATTTTTATTTGTAATGAATGCGTTGAACTTTGTAATTCAATATTACAAGATATTAATGCGGAAAACGAATAATTTATTGACTACCAAAAAATATACACTTACACGGGGTTGTAACTAACTATTTATTGAATGTTTGCAAAAGTTCGCACTGTTTCTTTTGTTGGGCTTGATGTTAAAGAAATTGAAGTACAAGTTCACATAACTCGTGGAATGCCAATGTTTTCTATTGTTGGGCTTGCAAATAAATCAGTTTCTGAAGCAAAAGAGCGAGTTCGCTCCGCAATTGCATCATCTGGGTTTCAATTTCCACAAAGCAGAATTACAATCAACCTTGCACCGGCAGATATCATTAAAGATGGTAGCCACTACGATCTTCCAATTGCGATCGGAATCTTATCAAGTATGGGAATTATTGATACCAAAGAAATTAATGATAAAATCATCATAGGTGAACTTTCTCTTGACGGCAATCTTAATAAAATTGGCGGAGTTCTTCCAACCGCATTATATGCAAGGCAGAATAATCTTGGAATAATCACTCCCTTTGATTGTGCAAATGAAGCAATGTTTATTGGTAATGGAATTGATGTCATTCCTACAAAAAATCTTAGCAATTTAATTGCAATACTTCAGGGGTACGAAGAAAAAACTCTACCAGTACCGTTACATGTTGAAAACTTAAATAAAAGTGTTGGGGATTTTTTCGATGTCAAAGGGCAAGAACATGCAAAAAGAGCTTTGGAAATTGCTGCGGCAGGCGGACATAATGTTTTAATGAAGGGCATGCCAGGTTCGGGGAAATCAATGCTTGCACAAAGAATTATAACAATAATGCCAGAACTCACCCTTGAAGAAATGCTTGAAATTGGTATAATTAACTCAATTTCAAACTCGTTAAAAGACTTCATAATTTCAACACAAATACCATTTAGGGCACCACACCATTCAGCTTCAACACCATCAATTGTTGGTGGTGGGAAAAAAGCAAAACCAGGGGAAATTACTCTTGCCCATAAAGGCATTCTATTTCTTGATGAATTTGCCGAGTATCCTTCCAATGTTTTAGAATCACTTCGTCAACCAATGGAAACACGGGAAATTACAATCTCTCGTGCTGAAAGCCACATAACCTATCCTGCCGATTTTCAGCTTATTGCTGCAATGAACCCATGCAAGTGTGGATATCTTGGCGATACCAATAAAGAATGCAGCAAAGCACCAATTTGTGCGGAAGATTATACTCGTAAAATTTCGGGTCCAATAATGGAAAGGATTGATATTCACATTACGGTCAATCCATCAACTGCAAATATTTTTGAAAAGGAAACAAAACCAGTTGAAACATCTGCTCAAATTAAAGAACGAGTAATGAACGCAAGAAACATTCAAGAACAACGGTTTGGTATAAGAAAAACCAATACAAAAATGAACGGAGGAGAAATTGAGAAATTTTGCAAATTGGATAATGAGTGTGAACAAATTATTCAGCGAGCAATGAAACGCTTTGGGCTTTCAATTCGGCAATATCATAAAATTTTGAAAGTCTCCCGTACAATCGCAGATTTATCTAATTCTGAAAACATTCAAAAACCACACTTAATGGAAGCTTTAGGCTTTCGCTAAGCCCCTATTCACTCCGAACTCTCTCCGCTTTCGGACTTGTCGTCCTCCAGTCGAGTTCTGCGGAATACGGGACTCTAATTAAACCTCAATTTTACCTTCAAATGAAGAATGATTTGTTAGAAATACGGAATTTTCCCCAAAATTGATAACAATCGGCTTTCCTGTTCCATAAATTTTTGAACCCTCCATGTAGATTTCTATTGGTTTTAATTTATTCGCTAAGCCTTTTTTTACCATGGCAAAAGCAACAGCACAAGCACCGGTTCCACAGGCAAATGTTCTGCCGGCTCCTCGTTCCCATACAAAAACTTCAAAAGCGTTACTTCCTGTTTCACGCACAAACTCAACATTGGTTTTGTGTGGAAAAATATGTGTCATGTTTTCTATTTTTTTACCAATTTCTTGCCAATCACTTGGAGTTTCTTGTACCAAAAGTACACAGTGTGGGTTACCAACATTGATATGACGCATATCTGACTCTTGCATACCATCAATCACATTATGTATTGATTCCCTATCAATATTACTCAATTCAACTTCTTTCGGCATTGGAAGTTCAATGGTGGCTTTTTGTCCGTTAACTTTAACATTGGCAAGGCTTGAATCTGTTTCCAGAGCAATATTGTTTTTACCCAAAAAACCGCTTGCATACACACCCGAAGCAACAGTTCCATTCCCGCAGGCCTCTGATTTTGAACCATCGGAGTTATAAAACACGATTTTTGCGTCTGCTTTTGTGGAGCTTTCCATTACAATGAATTGGTCACACCCTAACCTTCTGCGGTCAGATTTCTCAAAAACAAATTGTTGAAATTTCTTATTTTGCAGAAATGCAGCATTTTGTTCAAAATTTATGCAATCAAAAATAAGAAAGTCATTTCCCAAAACTTGATATTTTTGTAAAATCATACGCTAAAATATATGATACTCTTTTGCAACCACAAAACTTTGAATTTCAGAAAGGTGCTTTGTTAGAGCACTTACAACTTTTTGCGTTCCTGTAATACAATGAATTTTTGGGTTTGAATAAATGTTAAAACATGTAACTTCGTACTGTTCCAATACTTTTTTAACTTGCGAAATAAACTCATTTTGCACCTTGAAAACTTGTGAAATATATGGTTGATTTTCCACCATTGGAATTTCAATGTGGTGAACCTCGTGTACAATTAAAAGACGCATTAATAATTTTTGAATAAGCTCAATGTTTTTTTCCGTTTCCATTAAAGAAATACTAATTTGAGAAACATTTGCAACGGAATCAACAGGAGTTGTGTGGATTGTATCAATATTCATTCCCCTTGCAGAAAAAAGGTTCGTAACTCTTTGAATTACACCGAATTCATTTTCAACAAAAATACACAAACCATGCCTTGTTTTAGACATTCACAAAACAAAAAACTATAGCACACTATAAAACAAAGGTTTTAGATTTCAACCTTAATTTCTTCAAGCTTTTGCAAACGTTTAATGAATTCCATTGGAACGGTAAAACCACCAATTGTAGCATGATATTTTCCAACATGGAGTATAATTTGTGTAGAACCTTTGTTAAAAGTTTTTATCTCTGCAAGAAACGGCAGATTTTTTGCTGAAATTATTAATCTTTTGCTATGTAATACTTCCAAATTTGCTTTCACTTCAACAGATTTGGTTTCTTTTTTGTCTTCTTTTTTCGGGAAATAACCATTTTTCTTTGCACCACCATTTCTGAATTCTGCAATTTTTTCGTCATTGTTAATTGATGTGAGATCGTTGGCAATTAATCTTGTATTGCCGCTTTCATGTTTTGATGCAGAAATATTGAGAATTAAAACCTCACCAACCTTAAGATTATCTCTATTTTTTTCAATGATATCATCTCTAAAAATTGCAACTTCAAACACGCCGGTTAGGTCTGAAATATGTAAAAATGCAAACCTTCCACGGTTACCGCTTCTTTGTTTAAGAATACTCACAACTCCTGCCATTTTTACCGTAACTTCAGTACCATCTTCTGGAATTATTTCGTTTACCTCTTCAAAAGATTTTACATCATACTTTTCCAACTGCTCTTTGAAATGAAAAAGGGGATGCGATGACAAATAAAAACCAAAAGCATCAAATTCTGCTTCAAGTTCTGCACTAGGGGTAAACATTGGAAATTTTTGCAAATTAGGACGAGACTTCATCTCGCTTTCACCAAAAAGTGAAAGATTTCCATCGTCTTTTTTGGAATCTATGACAGAAAGAATTATTTGAATATTTTCAAGTAATTCATTTGCATTTGTGTGTAATTTTTTAAACGCTCCGGCTTTAATTAGGCCTTCTAAAACTTTTTTGTTTGCATATTTTGAACCAAGTCTTTCGGTAAAATCAAAAATATCTTTGAATTTTCCGTTTTTTCTTTCTTTTTCAATTTCTACGGTTGCCATTTCACCAACACCCTTGATTGCTGAAAGTGCATACTCAATTTTACCGTCAATCACTTTAAAATGCGTTTTTGAGGTATTGACATCTGGCATAATAAATTCAATGCCTGCTTGTTTTGCTTCTGCAACAAAAATATTGATGTTATCAGTATTGTGAATATCAAGATTCAAAATTGACGCATAAAATTCCAGCTTATAATGCACCTTTAAGTATGCTGTGTAAAATGAAATAACGGAATATGCAGCAGCGTGCGATTTGTTAAACCCATACCCTGCAAATTTTTCAACCAATGCAAAAATCTCTTCTGCTTTTTTAGCAGCTAAACCGTTTTCTTTTGCACCGGTTACAAATCTTTCTCTTTGTTTGTCCATTTCTTCTTTGTTCTTCTTACCCATTGCACGCCTAAGAAGATCTGCTTCACCAAGGGAATACCCCGCTAAGACCTGTGCAATTTTTATAACCTGTTCTTGATAAATTATAATCCCATAAGTTTCCTTCAGAACTTCCTCAAGAAGAGGGTGAGTGTAATCTACTTTTTCTTTTTCCTTGTTTCGAGAAATAAACGATGGAATGTTTTCCATCGGTCCCGGTCTGTTAAGGGAAGTAAGAGCAATAATATCATCAATAACATCAACTTTCATTTGCTTCATTGCATCGCGGCAAATTGCACTATCAAGTTGAAATACACCTTTTGTTAAACCACCTTGCAAAAACTCAAAAGTTTTGAAATCATCAAGTGGAATTTTTGACGGAACCACTTCAATACCATGGCGTTCTTTAACCATTGTACAAACTTTTTTTATCACAGTTAAAGTTTTTAAACCAAGAAAATCAAACTTAACAAGCCCTGCCATTTCAGCTATTTTCATGGAATAACCAACTGCCGGAAGGTCTTGGTCTTCAACTTTATAAAGTGGTACAATTTTTGCTAAACTTTCATTACCAATAATAATTCCCGCAGCATGAGTTGAAATGTGCCTTACCAACCCTTCAAGATTAATTCCAACATCAATCAAGTTCTCAATGATTTCATCATTAGCTTTTTGTTCTTGAAGGTCTTTATCCATTGCAATTGCTTGTTCCAGTGTTACAGGTGCAACAGGGTTAAAAGGTACCATTTTACAGATTCTATCCACAACAGCATAAGGAATTTGCAGTACTCTTCCAACATCTTTTAAAACTGCTCGTGCTTGAAGTCTTCCAAATGTTACAATTGCGGCAACTTTATCTTTACCGTATCGCTCTTGAACATAGTTAATCACTTTATATCTTTCCTCTTGGCAGAAGTCTATATCAAAATCCGGCATTGAAACACGATCTGGATTTAAAAATCTTTCAAAAAGAAGACCATAACGAAGAGGGTCAAGATCTGTAATATACAAACAATAAGCAACTAAAGACCCGGCACCCGAACCACGCCCTGGACCAACCGCAACATCATTATTTTTACTCCATTTAATGAAATCTGAAACTATTAAAAAGTAACCTTCAAAACCCATTGTTGAAATTACATCAATTTCATACTCAAGGCGCTTTATATAATCTTCTGCTGTATAACCTTTGGTAATTCCAAAATCTTTAAGCCTGCTTTCTAAGCCTTCTTTTGCTTGTTTTTGAAGTTCAAACCTTTCATCTTCTGCAAACTTGGGAAGCATTGGATCACTTGGTTTTGGAAAGTAGTTGCATTTTTGTGCAATAAAATTTGTGTGTAATATTGCAGAAGGTAAATCAATAAATAATTTATCTATTTCATTATAGCCTTTAAAGTAATGATTCGGCGTCATTCTTTGTCTTTCATCTTCTAAGGTAAATCTTCCATTTTTTACACAAAAAAGTGCATCTTGTGCGGGAAATAATCCTGAATGAGGAAAATATGAAGAATTGGTTGCAACAACTGGAATATTATTCTGACTTGCAAATTCCACTAAAGCTTTTTCTGCGTTGATTTCATCTTGCTCGTTGGTGTATCTTGAAATTTCAGCAAATAAATTTTCTTGAGAAAAGAAATCTTTTAAAGCCCGTAAAACTTCAATTACAGGTGAAATTACAATGATACCATTGTGAAATTTTTTTATCGTCTCAAGAAAGATGTTTTTGGAGTTATTAATAGCCTCGTTTGAATTGGTTATTTGCAAAATATTTTCATATCCTTGTTTGTTTTGTGCAAAAAATGATAGACTACCAATAATATGCAAATCTTCTCTGCATAATTGCATTTCAACTCCAATAATAGGTTTAATACCGGCTTTTTTACATTCTGTTGCAAATTCTAAAGAAGCAAAAAGGTTACCGTCATCACAAATAGCTAATGCTTGCATTTCGTGTTTTTTTGCAAGAGAAATTGCTTCTTTGACTTTAATTGTACTGCTACAAATTGAATATTCTGTTTTTAATTTTAAATGAGTGTACATTCTTTTATTTCGTTTAAAAGTACAGTTATATTTCTGGGAAGCATTTTTATTGATGTCAAAGAAAAGAGTAAGAAACCGTATTTTTTTGCAATAGAAACTTTTTTTATATCACTCCATTGCATGGAATTCAAAACTTGAAAAACTTTTATATTCCCCCCTCTTTTGATAAAATTTTTTTGTCTTTGTCTTTTTGTGGAATTAACTACAATGATTTGATCGTAAAACTTTTCCATTCTTTTTTCAAATAACAATGGAACTTCAAAAAATATTATTTTTTTATTTTTTCTTCTGGCTTTTTCTTCAAAAATCATCATTTCTGTATCAAGATATGGGTACAAAATACCTTCCAATTTTCTAAAAAAAGAAGGCTCTTGTATTAAAAGACCAAGTAGTTTCTTTTTATTAAAAATATAATGTTCAAAACAAAGCGGAAATACTTTTTTGACTTTCTCCAATACTTCCGGGTTTTTATAAAGTTCTGCAATTATTGAGTCGCAATTAAATACCGGAAAACCATGTTTTGTGAGTTCATTTAAAAGAGTTGTCTTACCACATGCAATACTTCCTGTTATTGCAATTTTTTTCATATGAAGAATTCATCAAATAATTTCCAGAGTAAAACTCCATTGGAAGCTTTAACAAGAATGTTATCGTATTCTTTTAACATTGGAATATTAGATTTTAAAAATTCCAAACATGAAGCATAGTTTTCAAAGTGTTTTACGCTAAAAATGTCTATACTTTCAAAATTTTTTCCCACCAAAATCATTCCGTCAAAATTTTGCAAGTAAGGTTTTAAATTTTTATGAAATTCCAAAGACATATCTCCAAGTTCACGCATTTCACCTAAAATACATAATTTTCTTCCTTCAAGTTTTTTAAAATTTTCCAATGCATTTTTCATTGAAGCAGGTGATGCATTATAACTTTCATTAACAACTCTTATTCCATGCCAATTAACGATGTTTCCTCTACCTTTAATTTGAGGAAGCACAATTTTACTAATTTTCTTTGCAAGCACTGTATCCATCAATTTTATTGCAAGGCAAAACATTTGTATTTGGGCATTAGAATATATTTCGTTTAAACAAAAGGTTCTATTTTCAAAAACAAAAGAAGTTTGATTGTTTTGGCTATGAAAGTCTTTTACTTGTACATCAATACAAACCAAATTTTTTGTTCCGTATTTTTGCATAAGTAATTCATCTTTGGTAAATTCTTCAAAAAATTCCTTAAGAATAAAACATTTTCCGTATGTTTCCAATATTTCAAACTTTGCCCTTCTAACACCACTGATTCCATTTGAAAAATTTCCGGCATGATTTTCCTTAATGTTTGTAATCAAGGAAAATTCACACGGTGCAATTGAAGCAAGAGTGGAAATTTCACCTTCATGGTTCATACCCATTTCAAGAACAAGAAAATCAATTTCGGTTGGTGCATTAAGGATAGTCAACGGAACACCAATATGATTGTTATAATTACCTTGTGTTGCATATATTTTACCATAACCGGCAAGAGTACTTGCAATCAACTCTTTTGTTGTTGTTTTTCCAACTGAACCTGTTAAACAAATTGTTTTTATGCCTTTGTTTTTAAGTAATAAAAACTTCTGTTTTGCAAGTTCTTGCATGAAAAAAAGTACATCGGGAACAACAATATTCAGGTTTGGGATAATTTCATGAAAATTATCAATATTTATTGAATTCATACCATCAATTCCTTTTTGTGAAATTACAACTTTTACACCATTTTTAATAGCATCATGGGCAAAATCGGTGCCGCTACGATTTCCGGTTTCAAGTGCAAAAAAAATTGAATTTTCATTGCATTTTCTACTATCAAATTGAAAATTGTAATTAACACTAGATTGGAGGAAGTGTAACATCTTTAAGGTTATCAAGGTTTATTTCAATGGATTCCAGTTCATATTTTTTATTGTTAACATCAACAACACTGTTTGGTTTGTATGGTTTTTGTTGTTTACTATTATTTTCTGGAATTTTTACTTCCGGAATAGAAAGTAGGTCATCTTTGGTTATCTGGGGTTGTAATTTTTTTTCATTCATTTTGTTATGTTCTAATGTTTTTTCTTCACTCCTTTTTGAAGGAGGTACATCATACAATAATGGCTGTTGATTGATTGATTGCGATTCACTCTGTTTTTCTGCATTGGAAAGTGATGCATTTGTGTTTTCTTGCTTGTTTTGTTGATTCTCTTCTCTTGGGATATCGTAAATTTTAGCAGCAGTTGAATCATTTTGTTTTATATCATTACTTGATTTTGGTAATGGTAATGTATTTTTATCTTCTGGAGGGTTTTGCTCCACTTTCAGTGGTATAATATTTTGCGATTGAACTGTTGGCGGTTCCACTAGTGGAGTTGTTACCGGAATTGTACGAAATATGGATTGCTTTTGAACCTTACATACAGGGCATTTTTTTTCGTATTTTTTAGGATTGTTAACACGGTCAAGATATTCTTTATACTGAAACTCCATCTCCATTTCTTTTGGAGACTGGTATTTTTTAGTTTTATCCATGATATCTTTTGCAATGTTACGAATTTCAATTTGTACTCGTTTTGGTTCGTTGCTCAATAACATTGCCTCAGGATTATTACAATTAATATATCTTAATATTACCGCAGTAAGAAGCGGTTCAACAGATTCTTGATAGAATGCATCAATATCAACAGATTGGTCTTTTGTTTTTTTTGCAATGTAAATATCAATATGTTGAAAGTATTCTCCATAAGGGCGATACTGCAATTTTCGTGGGCAACCGCCAAGAAGGTATGCATTATTATGTATTGCGTCTGCGTATCCTGTTAAATATGAGCGCATTTGCTCACTTGTGTGATCTGTAATATACTGTTCAAATGTTACTGCTTTAGAGTTTTGGCTAAATAATACCAAACATGTAAAGTAAAATAGCTTTTTGAACATGCAATCTATTTTCTGCTTCATCAAATACAATAGAATGTTTTCCGTCAATAATTTCATTTATAACTTCTTCGCCTCTGTGAGCCGGCAAGCAGTGAGAAAAGATAAAATCTTTTTTTGCAAAAGGTGTAATTTTCGTATTCACTTGATATGGTGTATATTTTTCAATATTCTTTGCACTATCACCCATTGAAATCCATGTATCGGTAATTATAACATCTGCGCCACTTACTGCAATTTGCGGATTTTTTTCGTAAATAATTTTACTATTGATGCTTTGTGCTTTTTCTAGTTTATTTTGTTGTTTGCCAGTAATTTCCGGGGTTGAAATTATCAACTCAAAACCAAGCTTTTCTGCAAGTTCAATGTAAGAATTTGTAACATTGTTGAAATCTCCTAGCCATGTAAGTTTTGATTTGTTTAAATCTTTTCCATGTTCCATGAAGGTCATTGCAGCTGCTAAAATTTGGCATGGATGGCTTTCATTTGTTAACGCATTAACAACAGGCACGCTTGCGTTTTGTGCAAGTTCAAGCAGATCTTCCTCTTTGTAACAACGCAGCATTATTGCATTTACCATGCGGGATAAAACTTTTGCAGTGTCAGAAATTGTTTCTCCGTGTCCAAGCTGCATGTCTGAAACATTTAGAATGATTGTACTTCCGCCAAGTTGTCTCATTCCAACATCAAACGAAATACGAGTTCTTGTTGACGGTTTTTGGAAAATCATTGCCAAAATTTTACCATAAAGTGCTTCGGAATATTGAGGACGACCCATCTTTAGTGCATATTTTTCATTAATTGCGGTTTGTATAATTGTTTGAATTTCTTTTACGGAAAGCTGTTCAATACTTAAAAAGTTTCTCATTGTTTTTTACCAAAAACTCCTTTCATGTATTCTAAACCGCTCCAAATTGTTAAAATGGAACAAATGACAAACAAAATAAAAGTTATTTCACGCACATAAATTGCAACAAATGCAAGGATACGCGTCCATTCCAATAAATCTGTTGCCCAGTTTGCATACTGCCCAACAGCAAAACCGCATGCGGTCATTTGAAAACCCGTTTTCCATTTTCCAAGTTTACTTGCAGGAATTCTAATGTTTTCACTAGCCAAAACTTCCCGAAGACCGGACACTGTAAATTCTCTGAAGAGAATCACAAACACAAATAAAATATGAACCGAACCCATTTGCATTCCAATTAGAAGAATTGTTAGAACGAGAGTTTTATCTGCGATAATATCAAAGCATTTACCAAATTGAGTGATATTATTATACTTTCTTGCAAGTTTGCCGTCAAAGTAATCCGTAACAGCAGAAAGAATATATAATGGAAGAATGAATTCAAATGCTACCATTGGATACAACAAGTACAACCCAATAATAATAAATGATGAAAATAACCTAAAAAGAGTAAATATATTAGGAAGCATTTACAAATTACCATAGAACTTTTGCAGAATTAAATTTCAAGTAGGGAAAAATCAAGGAAAATTATTGACTTTATAATTATTTCAATAATTTTATATTTCTTGAGTTTTTTTAACACTTTTTAAGAGCATGAAAGTTACACTTGCGGTGGACCTTATGGGGGGAGATAAAGCACCAAAATCTACTATTGACGGCATTAAGATTTCTTTAAACAAAAATGATGAAGTGAATTTTCTGTGTTTTGGTTCAAAAGATGCAATACTAAAAGCGCAAACAGTTTTAGGTAATAAAAGGTGCCAATTTTTTGAATCAAAAGACGATGTTACATCTGAAGACAAAGTAAATATTGCAATAAGAAAGAAGGAATCTTCTATGTCGCTTTGTTTAAAAGCAACACAAGAAGGAAAGGCGCATGCAAGTATTTCATCTGGAAATACTGGTGCTTTAATGAGCCTCTCAAAGTTGTATTTTCGCACACTCGACGGCATTAATCGCCCGGCAATTTGTACAATTATTCCAACAATAGAATCAACTGCCATACTTCTTGATATGGGTGCAAATACAGAGTGTACTCCGAAAAATTTACTTGAATTTGCAATGATGGGTTCAGCTTTTGTAAAGGGAGCATGTGGTGTTGCAAACCCAAAAGTAGGGATACTCAACATTGGAGCAGAAGAAACAAAGGGAACACAGTTAGTACAGGATTCCTACAAACTTTTTAAAGAATCAATAATTTCAAAAAATTTTACCGGGTTTATTGAGGGAGACGAGCTTCATCATGGTAAGGTTAATGTAATAGTAACTGACGGTTTCACAGGGAATGTTGTACTAAAAACTATGGAAGGTTCGGCAAAAACCATGAAGCATTTTTTAAAATCTTACTTAATGGGTTCAATTTTGGGTAAGTTTTCTATTTTAGTTGGATTTCCATGTTTTAGAAAAATTTTAAAGAAAGTTGACCCAAACCGCTATAACGGTGCAATGTTTCTTGGTTTAAACGGCATTGCGGTGAAAAGCCACGGTTCAAGTAATGCACAGGGTTTTGCAAATGCAATTAAGGTTGCGTTTAAACTTGCTAAAACTGATATCAATAATACATTGAAACAAGAGATTTCAAAAATCAACAATGAGTGAATACCAAAAACCAAGGGGAACCCAAGATATTTTTTTTGCTAATGCAGAAAAGTTTTGTTTGATTGTTAAGACTG
Source organism: Alphaproteobacteria bacterium (assembly GCA_030830305.1). Classification (GTDB taxonomy): domain Bacteria; phylum Pseudomonadota; class Alphaproteobacteria; order Rickettsiales; family Deianiraeaceae; genus CAJQOT01. The sequence continues at coordinate 15,659 of JAURNI010000015.1, forward strand.
CAGAAACTGTTGCAAAAAAACATAATTTTTGTAACATTAAAACTCCGACATTTGAATACTCATCACTTTTTGAACGCAACATTGGGGAAGATACAGACGCCGTTTCAAAAGAACTTTATCGTTTTAAAGACCAAGGTAATCGAGAACTTGCACTACGCCCTGAATTTACAGCTGGTGTTGTGCGTGCTTTTTTGGAAAATAATGAATTAAAATCTTATCCAATACCATTACGGTTATTTTCTTACGGTCAACTTTTTAGATACGACCGCCCAAAAAAAGGAAGATATCGTGAATTTCATCAAATAAACTTTGAGTTTTTTAACGAGAAAGAAGATATTTCAACCCTTGGAATTGCAATTGAGGTTTTAAGAAAATTAGGTGTTTTACATAAAATAAAACTACTAATCAATTACCTTGGGGAAGCAAAAACTCCATATACAAAAGCTATTAAAGAATATTTTTTAACTCATATTAATTCTCTTTCACAAGTTAGCAAAACAAGGATCGAAAAAAATCCTCTCAGAATTCTTGATAGTAAAGAAAAGGAAGATATTATCCTTTTACAAAACTGCCCGAAAATTTCGGAATTCTATTCCAATAATGATAAAACAAAGCTTAGTGTGATCATTAATTTTCTTCAATCAATGCCGGATTTACACTTTGAAATTGACCAAAACCTTGTAAGAGGGCTTGATTATTACACAGGAATGGTGTTTGAATTTGTAGCACCAATTGCTGAAGACAATTCAAACTTAACGGTTCTTGGTGGCGGAAGATACGATAATCTTATTTCCCAAATGGGTGGTAAACAAACAAGTGCAATCGGTTTTGGTGGTGGTATTGAACGATTAATACTACTTCTAGAAGAACCAAAACCATATAAGAAAATATTCATCATCAATACAATAGAAGGCTTTAATATTTTAGATTTTATTCAAAACTTGGAAAAACAATTTCAGGAAGCATCTTTCCAAGAAATTGTTATAGAAAAAAACAAAATTGGTAAAACTTTGCAAAAACTTGCAGAAATACCAAATTCTTTTGCTATTATTGTTGGTGAAAAAGAAATTCAAAACAATAAAGCAACTTTAAAAGATTTAACGCAGAATAAGGAAGTGGAAGAAATTGCTTTGCAATAAGGATTAGTCGTATTATATTTTCTAGTAATAAAAATATTGCTTTCACTAAAAAATACTTACTTTGTTTTATCAAAAGGATTTTTTGAAGTTTCAACTCTGAAGCGAATTGGAATTGAATTAAGTTCAAAATCTTTTGCAATGGAATTTCTTAAATAACGCAGATAACTTTCATGGATATCTTTTGTATTTGCAAAAAGCACAAATGTTGGCGGACGAATTTTGGTTTGAGTAATATACTTAAGTTTTGTGTCTTTTCCCCTAAACTTTGCCGGCGCGTGTAATGAAACCCTTTGTTTTAGCCATTGATTTAACACCGATGTTTGAATTTTTGCATTCCAAGAATCATAAAGTTTTACAACTTTACCGTATAGTGCTCCAACATTTTTTTGCGTTTTTGCCGAGATTTCAACAATAACTGGGTTACAAACTTCAATACAGGCATTTTCAATTTTTTGACGAATCTTTGTAATTGCGTCTGCTTTTTCTTGTTTGAGAAGATCAACTTTGTTAAGTGCAATAATTAACGGACGCCCTTCCCTTGCAACTTGAGTAATTATTTGCAGATCCTGCCCAATAATACCAATAGTTGCGTCAACAACAACAATTGCAATGTGTGTTAAACGCAGTGCACGCATTGTTTCTAAATTCGAAGCTTTTTCAAGAGCATCGGCTTTCATGTTTTGTTTAAGACCGGCAGTATCAATTAATTTTATATCTCTATCATAAAATTTGGTATATGTTGCAATGGCATCACGAGTAATTCCGGATTTATCCCCAACAATTGATCTTTCCTCATTTAAAATGACATTAAAAAGTGTGGATTTTCCAACGTTTGGTCGCCCTAAAATGCAAAGGTGTATAAATTTAGAGTAATCCGTGTTGTTGCATAACTCTTGGTATTCACTAAACTTTTCAATATTTTCATTGTAGTATTGCAAAATTTCTGCTTTTACTTCGTGTAATCCAATGTTGTGTTCTGCCGATACCAAAATTCCTGAACCAAAGCCAAGCTTTTGCACTTCTTTTTCCGAAATATTCATTTCCCATTTTTTTTCTGCTTTGTTGACAAGTAAAATGGTTTTTTTTTGTTGTTTTTGAATAAAGTTGGCAAAGTGGAAGTCTTGTTCTGTAAGCCCTGTGGTCGCATCAACAACGAAAAATATGATATCACTCTGCTTGATTGCAATAATTGCTTGTTCAAACATTTGTTTGTGCATTTCAATGTCAAATTTTTCGTTATTAATATCATTATTCTTAATTAACATTGGGTCAATTTTCCCTGAAACTCGCTCTAAACCTGCAGTATCAATTAAAATAACATGAATACCAAGAATTTGTGTCATTACTTCTTTGCGGTTTCTTGTAACGCCAGGGGTATCTTTAGTTAAATTAAATTTCTTTCCTGCAAGAACATTGATGATCGTTGATTTACCAACATTTGTTTTTCCAACAACTGCAATTTTCATTATAATTTTTATTTAATACAGTTATTAGTTAAGGCTTTTTATAAAAAGTAAAGCAAAAGCATTTAATTAAACATAAAATATATGCTATACTTAAACTATGTTAAGGGATCTTTATAATGGTATCCATGCACTTGACCTGCTTTTTTTGCTTGTTTGATCCATGTATAATAATTTGCTTCATGTGTTAAAATTGAAGTATCAGGACTACCAATTTCCATAACAAGTTCACCCACATTTTTATATAAATATACAAATTATATGTTCTTTTTCTTGCATACAACTTTGTAAGATTGCAAAATACAAAAGGATTATAATATTTTTAATTGGCATTGTATTGTTCTAACTACATCACAATGGTGACATTAAATACTTAATGTTGCAAGCATATTTATGTATAAAAATGAAATTTCATTTGACAAACCTCATAAATCAATCTTACATTGTTGTTATAAATTTATGATGACATGTTTAACAAGTTTAGCACAAAGCACTCTACTATTCAAAATAGAGAGGTTGGTGCGTCTGCTTTTATACCGTATTTGTGTCATTTTAACGAAAGTACAATTCTGACAAAAAAGAATGATTTGGTTTCATTTATTAGAATTGAAGGTTTCCCGTTTGAAGCTGCTGATGACGAAGAAATTGATTCTAAAAAGGAAATCAGGAATAATGTCTTTAAAGCAATGACCGGTGGAAATTTTAGTATTTATATTCACACAATCAGAAAAAAGCATGCGTCGTATCCTAATGGTGAATTTGAAAACGATTTTGCAAATGCTCTAAATAAACAATGGAAAGAGAAAAATGCACCGGAGTATGTTTTTTTAAACGAACATTATATTAGTATTATTCGTAAAAATAGCAGCATTGCAAATATGATGAGTAACATTGCAGCACAATTAAATAAAGATGAGGATAATTCCGATACAAACCAAGCATTAATTGATGCTTATAATGAACTTGCGGAAAATGTTGAAAAAGTTTTACAGTCATTTAATGGTTACAATGCAAAACTTTTACAAGTGAAAAAGGAAGGAGATGCATATTACTGTGAAATGCTTGAGTTTCTTGGAATGCTTACAAACGGCTTGCAAAAGCAAAAATACCTTGTTCCAAAAACAACAATAGACCGCTATTTTCAAACAACAAGAATCTATACAAGTAGAAAGGTAATTGAGTGTCATTCTTATGATGATACAAAATATATGGGGATTGTTTCATTGAAAAATTATCGACCATCAACACACGCAGGTTTGCTTGATACTTTCCTCACCCTTCCGTTCGAACTTGTAATTACACAAAGTTTTAGTTACATGGATAAGGCTTCTGCAATTAGTAAAATGCAGCTTCAACAAAGAAGATTGATGCAAGCAGAAGACCCGTCAATTTCACAGGTTGCAGAAATCACAAGAGCTCTTGATCAAGCTATGGCAGGAAGATACGCTTTTGGGTTGCACCATTTAAGTATTTTATGTATTGCAGAAAATAAAAAAGCATTAGATAAATATTGCTCAAATGCTGCAGTTGAACTTACAAATATTGGAATTGTAAATGTTAGAGAAACCATCAACATGGAAGCATGCTTTTGGGGGCAATTGCCTGGAAATGAATCATGGTTAATTCGCAGGGCAACAATTAATACTTTAAATCTTGCAGGGTTTGCGTCAATGCATAATTTTCCGCAAGGTAAAATTGATGGTAACCATTGGGGAGACGCCGTTACCGTGTTTAATACGGTTTCAGGAACACCATTTTTCTTTAATTTTCATGTGAGAGATGTCGGTCATACGATGATTATCGGTCCTACTGGTGCAGGTAAGACAGTTTTAATGAATTTTCTTTGTGCACAGGCGCAGAAGTTTCGTCCTCGTATGTTTTTTTTTGACAAAGACCACGGTGCTGAAATATTCATTCGTGCACTTGGTGGGCATTATGCAGTGCTTGACCCATCAGAAAAATCGTCTTTTAATCCTCTACATTTGGAAGAAAATCATAATAACAAAGCTTTTCTTTTTGAATGGTTTTCAAACCTAATTTTGGGTAGTGAAATAAGACAGCTTACCCCCGAAGAAAGTGCAACAATTGCTCAAGCTGTTGATGGAATCTATCGCCTTCCAAAAGAACAAAGAATTTTACGCAATGTTGCATCATTTTTTGGAACAGAATTTGTTGGCTCAATTGCAAGTAAACTAACAAAATGGCATAGCAATGGAGAAAAATCCAATATTTTTGATAACGAAAATGATAAAATAGATTTTTCAACAGGAAATGTCTTTGGTTTTGAAATGGGACCAATTTTACAAGATTCCGTTGCCCTTGCTCCAACACTAAATTATTTATTCCATAGAATACAAACTTCTTTGGACGGAACACCGACGATGATTATTCTTGATGAAGCATGGGCTTTAATTGATAACCCTGTGTTTGCTCCAAAAATTAAAGATTGGCTTAAGGTGATGCGTAAATTAAATGCAATGGTTGTGTTTGCAACGCAGTCTGTTGAAGATGCAACAAAAAGTTCAATTAGTGATACTCTTGTTCAACAAACAGCAACGCAGATTTTCCTTCCAAACCTTCGTGCAACAGAAAGTTACCAAAAGATGTTCATGCTTTCAGATAAAGAATTTGATATTGTAAAAAATACCGACCCATCATCAAGATTTTTTATTATAAAACAAGATACTCATACCGCAATTGCAAGAATCGATCTTTCCGGCATGAGCGACGCGATTCATATTTTATCCGGCAGAGCGGAAACTGTTGAATTATTAAATAGCATTCGTCAAGATATTGGAGATGAGCCGGAAGATTGGATTCCAATCTTTTTGGCAAAAGTATATAAGTTATAGTTATGTTACAGGAGATTCAAAGCATAAAAAATTCAGATCCGCTCGAACTTATAAGAAGATCCGATGTTATATCTTTTGATGTCTTCGACACTGCAATAATAAGACCGTTTCTACACCATCATGAAACATATTTTATTGTAGAAAAATTACTAAAATTTCACAAATTTCACAAAATTAGAATCAAAGCAGAAAAATTTACAAGAAAAGAACTGATACACAAAACTCATGCAAAAGAAGAAGTTACAATATTAGATATTTACGAACATATACATATTAATAAACAGCAGGCAATTAATACTGAAATTTCTTTTGATATAGAAATATGCAGACAACGCAAATTTATTTATAAACTCTATCAATTTGCAGTTAACTTGGGTAAAACAATAATTTTTACTACGGATATCACCTACCCAAAAAAGGCTATTGAACAACTTTTACATAAAAATGGTTACACATTTTACAAAAATATTTATGTTTCCTCGGAAGAAAACCTTTCAAAGCATCAGGGTGGAATATACAAGAAAATCATTCTTGACATGAAAATATCACCACATAAAATTCTCCATATAGGAGATAGCATTAAAGCTGACATACAACAGGCAAGACAACACAAAATTCGTTCATTATATGTTCCTCGTCCATATCATGACTTATGTAAACACATTAATCACAATCAATTTCAGGTTCGTAAGAATGCGTTGAATTCATCATTATTTGCTGCATCAAGTAATGTTATATTCAACAATCTGTCTTTCAAGATTGAAAGAAAACACCTTATAACAATGCCTCTGTTGTTCAAAATGTCAAGAGTGGTATCACAGACAAAAAACAACATTTTCTTAATCAATGAAGCACTCCCGAATACATTGTATCATATTTTTCGTGAGATATACCAACATTTTACAACGGAACGAATAATAATTATAGAAATTAATGTTAGCAAATTATACGCATCTTCCGTTCGAACATTTGAAGATTTAGTAAATATTAAACAAATTCTTTCAGAAAATGAATTCAGAAAATTTATATTAAACCATTACAATATTGAAAAAGTAGAATTAGAAGAACTGCAAACACAATGGGGTGAAATTGAATTTCTTTCCATGCAAATACGCAAAAATACAATGGAAAGTATTCAACATTTAAAAAATTTTACAATATATGACTTTACATTTAATAATAACACTAAAATTTTCATACAAAACATTTTAAATTGTGTAATGCCATCATTTTATGCAATAGACTCAATACTAAAAAGAAATATTCAAAAAGAAACAAGAAGAACTTTAACGGGAAAACCAAAAGCAGAGGAGTTAATTAACGAAATGCAAACACTTACAAACGAAGAAACGCAAAGATATATAATACCCCAAGTACATTATTTCTTTAATACGCTTGGAAAGCATACGGAATTACTCTAAAAACTCTTTTGCAAATGCAATTGCATTAAACGGATTGATTGCATCAACATTTGGACCGTTACAGGTGAAATATACTTTCTTTTTCATTTCATGAATAACGGAAATTAATGAACCACCCTTGGCAGATGTATCAAGTTTTGTAATAATTACACCGGAAATCGGTATAATATCATTAAATTTTTTTATCTGTCCAATGGAATTTTGCCCAATTGTTGCATCCATAATGGCAATATTTACATACTGTACACCTTCAAGGTTTTTTAGTGTAACTTTGTGAATTTTAGCAAGCTCGGCCATAAGATTGGTATTCGTATGAAGGCGGCCTGCGGTATCAACAATAAGCATGTCGTATTGTTCGTCAATAACTTTTTTTGAAGCAATAAACGCAACGGATGCAGGATCAGCTTTTTCCGTTTCAGCACAAACAACATTGCATTTAATCTTCTCAAGTGAATGTACTAGTTGATCTGCTGCTGCTGCACGAAAGGTATCACAAGCTGCAACTAAAACCTTTTTTCCTTGGTTTTGAAGCATATTTGCTATTTTAACAATAGTAGTAGTTTTACCAGAACCATTTACGCCATACATAAAAATTACAAACGGTTTTGTGTTGAACACAAAAGAACTTTCGGCTTCTTTTAAAATTTTTTCTATTTCTCTTTGTAAATCTGTTGTAATATCTTTGCTTTTTTTTACTTTATCAATCAGGTATTGTGCAGCATTGTAAGAAACATCAAAAGTTAGCAATAGCTCTTTAAGGTTTTCTAATTTTTGAGAATTATCCTCTTTAATAAAAAGAGATTTTACATTTTTTAATAAACCCATATTCTAAAAAAGATTTAACATAAAATTTCTTACCGTAATGTGGTTTAAATCTAAATGCAACTTTAAAAAATGCAAGTTAATGTCTAACATTTTCTTTAAGTCATCTAAAGATGGAATATAATTTTCGTTTAATATAAACAATGGAATGCGAAATAGTTTGTCTTCGTACCCTTTTGCAATATCTTTTGAAACAACATTACCTGTTTTTGGTGAAATAAACTCTGGAATACTTCCGGAAATATTGCATTCCTTAAAGTTATATCCAAAACCAAGAGAAGACATTAGTTCAATTTCAAACCATACATACTTTTTTAAAACTGAAATATTATCATTATTATTTGTTTTAAGGAAGTAGAAAAGTTCCAAAGTTTTTTCAAAAATATCAGGGTGAGGATCATTTTTTTGTAACAGTACAATTAACATTTCACATACTGTGTTCACAATTGAATATTTGACCAATGTAAAAACCGTCGAAAAATTATCAATACATGACAACTCTAAAGTTCCAAGTTGACTTAATACCCTCGCTTTCCAAGTAAATTCCATAAAATTACCAAGTTTGCAGATGTTTCTCTTTAATGGAGATGTTGTTGCACCCTTTAAGTAACCTGTGATAACTCCATTTTCTTTTGAAAATAAATGAATAATACAAGAAGTATTTCCATGAGGTTCAACCTTGCAAATAAAAGCATTTCCTTTAATGACTTCCATCTTTGTCTGGTTTAGTATTTAGCATTGGTGCAACAACTTTTACAATGTCTGCACTAACTTCCACAACAGTATTCCATGCTTGAAGACCTGCAACATTTCCTGTTGTTGGCTCATCAATACCAATATACATTGCATATTTTGGACTATTACAAGGAAACACACTAAAGAAAGAAAGAAATTTTTTGCGATTACTCCACTTTTTTAGATTACCATCAAACTTTAGTGAAGTACCTGTCTTTCCGCAAATTGAATAACCGTTAATTGTTGCTCTTCTTGCAGTACCAATTTCAACAACGGAACGCATCATTTCTTGAAGGTCTGCAATGTTCTGTTCATTCAGAATTTGTGGAATACTTTCAGAGGTTTTTGTGTCATGATTTTTTTTTAAAAGTGTCAATGGTAGTATTTTGCCATCGTAGACAAGTCCGGAAACAATTTGTAAAAAATGAATAGGTGAAAGTGAAATACCGTAACCATAAGAAGCCGTGTAGTGCATTGATTCCCTCCATTTACCTTGCACAAATAGTGGTTTTGCAATTTCTCCATGGGGAAGCTCCAAACCTTGCGGTTTTTCAAACATTTTCAGTGAATTAAAAAATGTTCTCTGTTTTTCAAATCCAACTTTTTGAGTAATTAACGCCACACCAACATTGGAGGAATAAGCAAGTATTTCCTCAAGCGTCATAATATCTCTGCTTCGGTGCTCATCTGTTACAGAAAATGTACTTGTTACAGGAATTTGTCTTGGTAGAAGAATTTCTTGTTTGGGTTTGAAATTATTTTGTAGAGCAAGGGATATTGTAAAAATCTTAAATACAGAACCTAAGTTGAAAATGGAAGAGAACGGAATATTTACATGTGATACACTATTTGGATTAATTTCACCAGATGGATCAAAACTTGGCAATGATACCGATGATATAATTTCACGAGTTTCTAAATCAACAAGAATTGCAAATGCACCTTTTGCTTTGTATTTATTATAAGCATTTTCCAATGTGTCGTAAATAACATTTTGTATTGTTGCATCAAGAGAAAGTATGACATCCGATTGCAACAGTTGGTTGTCCATGTTTTTTTCAATACCTTTAAATCCAGTTTCGTATTTTTCGTTTTTTAATGTATAACCAACAATATGGGAAAACAATTTATTGTAAGGGTAAAATCTTGTATAATATTCACGGAAAAATGAACCTTCAATACCGCTAGAAATAATTTTTTCTTTCTGCTCGGGAGTAACGCCATTTTTAATTAGAAACCAACCATTAATATTTCCACTTAAACGCTCTTTTAATTTATTTTCGTCTAAATCTGGAAATATTGTTAGAACTTTTTTGATTACAAGATCAACATCTATAATAAATGAAGGATTGATATGGTATTCATACGCAGGTACACTAATTGCTAAAATATTACCGTTGCGGTCAAGAATACTATGCCTGAAAAATAGAGTTTTGTCTGGATTGATACCATTGTTTTTTGCTCTTTCATACATTCCATGTGCTTGAACATAGATTACACGCAAAATTAAAATTATGAAAAAGAATAAAATGAAATATGCAAAAAACCTAATTTTTGTTTGTATTGTTGAAAGTCTTATCATAAAAGTTTATGAAAGATATCTGTAAATTTCCTCAATTACTTGGCAAACATTTTTCTCTAGATTACTTACGACAAGATCAACCATTACATGTGCTTGTGTATAAAAAGGTATTCTTTTGAGGAGAATTTTATGAATTGAATTTTCTTTAAGTAATGGGCGTTTTTCGTCCCCGGAAAGTCGTTCTTCTAAAACTCTAGAACTGACATTCAGAAAAATAGCAATTCCAGATTTACCAATTTTTTCAATATTGTCAGAATTTGTAAACACTCCACCACCGCAAGATATCACGCAATTCTGCTTTAAGCAGATTTCCTCTAAAAGTTTTTTTTCTTCTTTTCTAAAATATTCTTCACCGTAATTTTCAAAAATTTCTTTAATTGAAATACCAAGTCTTTCTTCAATAACCATATCCATTTCAATAAAATCATATTGCAAAACTTGTGCAATAACTCTGCCAAGCGTGGTTTTACCGGAACCCATCATTCCAACAAAAAACAGTGGAATATTTGTAGATTGAATCTTTGCAATTTCTATAAAGTATTTTTTTTGAATACTAACGGTATTAAAAAACATTTGTCATAAAATAACGGACCTTGGAAAACGAACATTTTCTTGTAAATCGACTTTCATGTTCAATGAATCTTGCAGTTGGAATAAATAAAACAAACCCACATTTACCAATTTTTTTAAAAAACTTTAATAAAGTAATATCGGTATCTCTTGATTTTGGAAACATTCCAATGCTTTCAAACGCTCTGGAATTGACAAAAAAAGCCTGTGACTTACTTGCGGATATTCTATGAATTTTATAATAACCAACTTCACCGCGCTCCATCATGATAGATCTTTGTTGTTCGGTTTTGGATCCAAAAAGAATTTTTAATCTAGATAGTAGCGTTGGAAAACGAATAGAATATTTTTTGATTACCAAAGATTCATCATACACTGTTGGAACTGCAACAACGGAGTTTTCTCGTGATAGATATTTTCTAAGAATTGCTAAAGAATACAATCTTGGTTCCATATTAGAATTTGTAACAAAAAAAGCATCACTTTTGTAGGTTTTGAATGCAAGATTATGCATTGCAAATTCAGATTCATTTAGATATTCTTGGAAAAAAATTTTGTTTTTGTGTTCTTTAAATCTTTCTACAATTTCTTCTTGCATTTTTGTTGCATTATCTTTGTGTAAAGAAATGACAAGATTATGGATATTTTCATGTAACACTCCATTAAGAATTTGCATTACAAGGCGTGGGTCACTGTTACTAAAAACAAAAAATGAACACATTGTAACACCTTCACCTTCACTGAGAATAAATTTTGAACTCTGCTGATTACCTTCGGTAACGATTTTTACATTTCTTGCTTCATTGTGAAACTTATTAGCACTGTGATGACTTCTTGATGAGTGATCACCGTTATCTTTGTGTCTTTTATTTTTAAAATGAGGCTTTTTATTAAAATTTCTGCGTCTATTATTTTTTTCCATTTTTTATTTCATAATTGCTAACACTTGAACTTTGGATGAAGTATCCTTATTTTTTTTAATTATCTCATCTATTAATTCAGAAAAGAAACTTTCTTTATCGTCTTCCTTTAGAGATATGTCTTTAAAGTCAAGTTTTTGACCAACATGCTTTAATAACTCTTGTTTGACAGATTCTTCATTTGATACATCATCAATCAATTTGAGCGAGACAGCTTCGTTACCCATAAAAATTTTTCCGTTTGCAACATCGCTAATTTGACTTAGAGGAATTTTTCTTTCAACACTAACAAGATTTTCAAAAAATTTATGACTCTCTTTAATTGCAGTTTCCATATATTTTTGAATTTCCTCAGACGGCTCTTCGAAAGAATCCGGTTGAGCTTTGTATGTTGCAGATCTGTAAGTTCTAAACCTTGCACCAATTTTTTTTGCAAGCTCTTGTGCTTCTAGTGTTTGCATTAAAACACCAATGGAACCGGTAATGCTTGTTTGGTGAGCAAAAATCTTTGTTGAACCAAGGGCCACCATATACCCACCAGATGCACCGACATCATAGATTAAACTATATACAGGGACAATTTTTGAAAGTTTTTTGATTTCATTATACAAAATTTCACTTCCTGTAATTGTACCACCAGGTGAGTTAATTTTTAAAAATACCCCTTTGAGATTTTTATTTTCTGAAAGTTTTTCAAGGACTTTCGTACGGTGTTTATCTGTTTGAATAACACTGTCAATTTCTATTACGGCGATAAAGTCTTTACCATAATTCATTATTGAATTTGAAGATTGTTTATTATTAATTGCAAAAAAACATGCAATAAATACAAGAATGATTGAGATAATCTTCCATTTTGCAACATCTTGCAAGAGCTTTTCAATGAATGTAATTGTGTTGTAGTCTGAACATTTTTGTAAAAAACCCGATGGTTTTTTATCTACTTTATAAAAAACTTTTTTAAAAAAACCAAACATTAACCGACAAAATGATTACATGCATCTTCTAAACGGAGGAAGTTTTAAAAGACAAGCACTATTTTATATTTTTATCGTTCAATGCAAGGAATTCACTAATAATAATTAATGCAAGGCCAATAACCGTTAAAAATGAAAAATTATATTTTTCCCATAAGAACGAAACACCAATTGAAAAAAGTGGTGTTATTAAGCTTGAATAACCTGTCTTCACAGAACCAATTCTGCGAACCAATGTAAAAGAACATAAGTAACCGATGGCCGTGCCAAAAATAGAGAGATATAAAAATGCTACAATAAAATTAAAGGAAATTTGCGGAATGAAATTCATTTTTATGCC
>JAURNI010000016.1 GCA_030830305.1 Alphaproteobacteria bacterium
ATGCGTTGTGATATTATTGCCGAAGGTATTATTGCTGCTGTTAAGGAATCAGAATTAAAAGTTCCTTTGGTTGTAAGGTTGGAAGGTACAAATGTTGAAAAAGGTAAAGAAATTTTAGCAAAATCAGGTCTTGCAATTATTGCAGCTGACAACCTTGAAGATGCAGCACAAAAAGTTACTAAAATTTCTTGAATTTTAAATTTCAAATTGTACATAATTTCTTAATAAACTAATTAATTTTGATCTTATGGCTTTAAAACAATATAACGAAATTTTTCTGCCAAAAAGTTATAGGCCAAGTGAAGTTGAAACATATATGAACGACATGCACTTGGAATATTTTCGTCACAATCTTCTTAAAAGAAGGGATATGTTGCAAAATGAATGGGAAGCTTTAAATTCAGAAATTCATTCAAGTGCGGATATTGACATTGATATGGTGGACAAAGCTGGTCGCGATGTAATACTATTTTCAAATATAAAGCGTTTGGAATCTATTCAAAAATCTATTGCATCAATAGATTCATCATTAGATGACATTAATACCAAAAAGTATGGTTATTGTAAAAAAACCGGAAAACCGATTGGTTTAAAAAGACTAATTGTTAATCCGGAAGCGAAGTTTTGCGTTGAAGCACAGGAGGATTTAGAACTCACGAATAACGATGAAGAATAATATTTTATTGATTGGTTCCGGCGGAAGGGAGTCGGCACTGTTGCATGCAATTTTAAAATCAAATTTATTAAATATTTGTTATTTTACTCCTGGAGTTCCTCAGGTTCATTTTCACGAAAAATTGCAATTATGTGATATTGATATTTCTCAAAATGATGCTATAATTAAATTCTGTAAGGAAAACAATGTTAACTTTGTAATATGTGGCCCTGAATTGCCGCTTTGTAATGGTATTATTGATGAGTTGGAAAAAAACGGAATTTCTGCGTATGGTCCAAATAAATATGCAAGCCAACTTGAAGGTTCTAAAATCTTTATGAAAGATGTTTTGCAAAAAGCGGGTATACCAACGGCAAGATATCAAACATTTACAGACAGGGAATTCATACAAGCTTTGGAATTCTTAAAATCATTTACAGAAAAAGTTGTAATTAAGACAGATGGATTGGCTGCCGGAAAGGGAGTGTACATCTGTGAAAGTTTTATAGAAAGCTCTCAAGTGTTGCAGGAGTTTTTTGCAGGTAAATTTGGTAATGCCGGTAAAAGTGTTGTGATTGAAGAATTTTTGGAAGGTCGTGAAGTTAGTGTTTTTGCATTATGTGATGGAAAAAACGCCATACCTTTTTACCATGCATGTGATTATAAGAAAATCGGTGAAGGTGATACAGGGTTAAACACAGGCGGAATGGGTTCTTTTGCTCCATCATTTTTAACAAACGATCAATTTAATGAAATTGTAAATAAATATTTTAACGCAACCCTTAAAGAATTGCAAAATCGCAGTATTGTGTATAAAGGATTCCTTTTTGGTGGGTTAATTATTACGAAAAATGGTCCAAAGTTTTTGGAATATAACATTAGAATGGGTGACCCTGAAACTCAAAGTATTATGCCACTATTAGATTGTGATTTCCTTGAGATTCTATTAAAATCATATAGAGGAGAGTTGACTCAAAGTGATATCAAATTCACAAAGAATCATGCCGTAACAGTTGTATTGGCATCTGGAGGGTACCCTCTTGAATTTCAAAAACATAAAGAAATTGTAGGTTTGGATAGTGCATCTTGTTTCATATTTTCTTCCGGTCTCTACAAAAAAGATGATAAATTTTTTACAGATGGCGGCAGAGTAATTTCGGTTACAGCAACAGCAAAAAACCAAACAGAAGCAAGAAATGAAGCATATAAAAATGTACAAAAGATTATCTTTGACAATATTTACTACCGTAAAGACATTGCAAAATGAAAGTTGAAATTGAAATAAATAAACAATTTGCTTTTAAAAAATTCCCTCATTTTGAAAAGATACTACAAAAAATTGTATTAAAAGCTTTGGAAAATACAAATAGCGTAAGTAAATCTTATAATGTTTCATTGTTGCTTTGTAATAACGAATATATCTTAGAGCTTAACAAGCAATTTCGTGGAAAAGATTACCCAACAAATGTTCTTTCATTTTCAGATGGTGAAATGTTAGATGATATAAAATACCTGGGTGATATTGCAATTTCAATACCAAAAATTAGGGAAGAAGCATTGGAACAAAATAAAACTTTTCGTACCCACTTTTTGCACATGTTTACGCATGGTGTTTTACATTTACTTGGTTTTGATCATCAAACACCAGATGACGCAAAAACTATGGAAAATCTTGAAGATGAAATTCTAAATTATATATCAATATAGTAAATCGAGCAATACAAGCTATACAGCAATTTTTTCTTAATGAGAATCATTCCCACCTTAATGCTTCATGTGGAAGTACTTTTCTTGCTTTAAGAGATGGTAATATTACGGAAATCATACATAAGACTACAGAAAACACGCAAACATTGTAAACACTTTTCCAATGAACTTTTGATGGAATATACGAAAGAAAATAGTATGCTGAATCAAAAATTGTACTACCTGTTTGAGTTTCAAGCCAGTTTTTGATGTCATCAATATTCAGCGCAATTGTTCCGCCAAATATTGCTCCAAGTAAAATTGCTGGAAGGGTAATCATGATTCCAAATGTTGTAAAAATTGTCATTACTTCATTTCCGGACATTCCAAAAGACTGCAAAATTGCAATAGACCTCTTTTTTTCGTTTACAACACTTGAAAGTGTTGAAAAAATAATAAAACTTGAGACTATTAAAAACAAGCTAAGTATTAAAAACATCACTGCTGTTTGAGTGGCGATTGCATCAATAAAAGACTGATTGTCCGTTTTCCAATTGGTAATATAAGTACCGTGTAGCTTGTTATTTTGTGTAAGTACAAAGTGTACGTCTGCGGTTTGATCCGGATCTTTTAGTGTAATTTCAATAGCGTTAGCAAGTGTGTTATTTTCATAGTTTATATTATTAGTTTCTATATTATTTGAATTAAATTTATGAGCATCAACCATATTGTTGTCATTTTCATTTTGAGGAAGCATTTTTTTTGTTTCATCAAAAAGTAAAGCGCTTGCGTCTTGAAGATTAAGATACACCATTGAAGAATCGTAGATGTACATATCAACTTTAAAAAAACCTGAAACTTTATAAGATTTATGAATTGGCAAAGAACCAAAAAGAGTTTTCCTCATTTTTGAGGAAATAATTGTAATGGTATCCCCAATTTTAATTCCAAGTTTGTTTGCAAGTTCAATTCCAAGTACAACTTGTCCTTCTTTGAATTTTCCTTGCACTATACTACTTTTAAGTAGTTCTCTTGCTTGAAAATAATTACTTTCAACACCTTTAATCATTACGCCTGAAGTTTTTCCATTAAATGAAACAACGCCTTCACCATTTGCAACTGGATTAATTGATGAAATATCGCTGTAACTTTGTAAATCTGATATAACATCATTCACATTTTTGAATATTATATTCTGTGGATAAATTGTAATATGAGGTCTTGTGCCGATAACAAGTTTTTCAAAATCCTCCTTAAAACCATTCATTACAGAAAGAACCAAAATTAAAGTTGAAACTGAAATAAATACTCCAAAAAATGCTAAAACCACAGAAAAAGATGGAAGGTATTGATATTTTTTGGAAAAGAGATAGCGTGCAGAAATTGAAAAATGAATCATAAGTGGTTTTTTTATGTCTCATAAATTAACAGATTTGTTTTTCAAGGGGAAATACTTGGTAATGCAATACTGACATAAATGTAATTAAAATTAATTTAAAAAAATATTGACATTTTATCAATTATGATTGGTATTAGCTTGGTACCGTGTGGTTATTTATACAATTCATACATGAGCAAAGCAAAAGTTGTCCTACTTGAAAATATCAATGAAATTGCTGTTCAAACATTTCAGCAGCACAATATGCTTGATGTTTCAATGTACAAATTCAGCATTGAAGATGCGCCAAGTGAAGTTTTTAATGCAGATATTTTAGGAATAAGGTCTCGTAGTAAAATCACTCCCGAAGTGCTTTCAAAATTTAAAAAACTTTCTTGTATTGGGTGTTTTTGTATTGGAACAGATCAAGTCTCGTTGCAATCGGCAAAAATGCTTGGAATCCCTGTTTTTAATGCACCGTTTTCTAATACTCGTTCCGTTGCAGAACTTGTAATTGCAGAAATTATCACTCTTTTTCGTAAATTACATACAGTAAATCTTCAAATGCACAAAGGAATTTGGAGCAAAAATGCTGACGGTTGTAATGAAATTAAGAATAAGACTCTTGGAATAATTGGATATGGAAATATTGGTGCTCAGGTTGGTATTATTGCTGAAGCACTTGGTATGAATGTTATTTATTATGATGTTGAAAACAAACTTCCTTTTGGGTCAAATAGGCAAGTTTATTTACTTGACGATCTTCTTCGGGAATCTCACGTTGTAACGCTTCACATTCCACAAGATGAAAACACAACAAATATCATTAATAAAAATACATTAAATAAAATGAAAAAAGGAGCATTTTTAATTAATGCTTCCCGTGGTAATGTTGTTGATATTGAAGCCCTTGCTGAAGCGCTGGAATCTAAACATATTGCAGGTGCAGCGATTGATGTATTTCCTCAAGAGCCTGCAAATAATAATGAAGAATTTATTTCTCCTCTTCGTAAGTTTGAAAATGTTCTGCTAACGCCTCACATTGGTGGAAGTACACAGGAAGCACAAGTAAACATTGCTGCTGAAGTTTCAAGTAAGCTTGCAAGTTACCATTTAACAGGTTCAACTGCTATGTCTGTTAATTATCCGAATCTTTCTTTACAGAAACCAAAAAATTCTTGTATTAGGATTGCTCATTCGCATAAAAACATTCCAGGTATGCTTCAAGCGATTAATGCGGAAATGGCAAAATATGGCATTAATATTCAATCTCAAGTTCTTAGCACAGATGATGATGTTGGTTATGTTGTTCTTGATGTTTCAACCAAGTCTCTTCCGGAAAAACTTGAACAAAGCTTGAGTGCTATTCAAGGAACAATATCTGTTAGAATACTATGACAAAACCAAATAAAAAGACAAAATCCAATAAGTTTAGCAGTGGTCCATGTTCAAAAAGATTTGGCTGGAGTTCGTCGTTCATGGAAGAATCCGATTTACTTGGTAGATCGCATCGATCAAAAGAAGTGCTGAATTTGATTAATGCTGTTACGGGAAAAAGTTTAGAACTTCTTAATGTTCCAAAGGGATACAAAATTGCAATCATTTCAGCTTCAGATACAGGTGCATTTGAATGTGCAATGTGGAATTTACTTGGTCCAAAAGGAATTGATGTTATTCACTTTGAAGCATTTGGTCATGAGTGGTATAAAGATATCACAGAACAGCTTAAACTCAAAGATGTACGTGAGTTTTCTGCACCATTTGGAAAGTTACCTCAAATTGATGATGTTAACTTTGATAGAGATGTTGTCTTTACACTGAACGGTACAACTTCCGGTGTATGTTTAAATAGTTTAGATTTTATCCCACAAAACAGACAAGGACTAACATTATGTGATGCTACATCCGCAGTGTTTTCAATACCAATAGACTTCACAAAACTCGATGTAACAACATATTCATGGCAAAAATCCTTGGGTGGTGAAGCACAACATGGTGTGATGATTTTTAGTCCAAGAGCAATTGAAAGACTTGAATCTTATTCACCAACATGGCCAATGCCAAAAATTTTTCAATTGAAAAAAGGTGAAAAAGTTCTATATAACACATTTGAAGGTTCGGTAATAAATACCCCTTCCGTTATGTGTATTCTTGATGTACACAATACCCTTTGTTGGATTGAAAAACAAGGCGGTGCAGTGTCTATGCAAAAAAAAGTCGCTGAAAATTATGAGGTGATTTCAAAGTTCATAGAACACTCGCAATATTTTGAGAATCTTTGTAAAGAATTACACAATCAGTCAAAAACTTCTGTTTGTTTTACAATTTCAGAGCAATGGTTTAAGAAGTGTAATGAAGATGAACAAAGATCTTTTATTAATAAGATTGCATCAATTTTAGAAGAGGAAAAAGTTGCATTTGATATCAAAGGTTACAACTCTGCACCGCCGTCTTTTCGTGTATGGTGCGGTTTAACTGTTGAAAAAAGTGACATAGAAATTCTGTGTAAGTGGTTTGAATATGCTTATGAAACAGCAAAGAAATCACTCTAAGGCTTGTATTTTTGATTTTGACTCAACTATCGTTTCAATAGAAACTCTTGATTTTCTAATTAGTGATATTGCAAGGCAAGGTAATTCAAAAATACATGAAATTACAAACCGAGCAATGAGTGGAAATTTAAGTTTTGGGGAGTCTCTAAAAATGCGTTTTGCCAGTGCACAGTTGACAAAAAAATACATTATACAAATGCAAAGTGTAATTTGTGAATATATAACTCAGGGTGCAGTTGAGAATTTTATTAAACTTAAAGATGCGCATGATTTATACATAATTTCCGGCGGTTTTTTAGAGATTATATACCCGGTTGCAGAAAAATTGCAAATACCTAAAGAAAACTGCTTTGCAAATGAGTTTTTGTATAATAATGAAGATATAATTGGATATAACTCTTTGAATCCTCTTGCAGACAGTGGCGGAAAACCAAAGGTTGTAAAAAACATTCAGAATAACTACGAAAAAATCTTTATGATTGGAGACGGTTACACAGACCTTGAAGTTACAAAAGTAATACCGTCAATAATATTTTGCGGTTTTGGGCAACATGCAATTCGGCCAGCAGTTCTGAATGAAGCAAAGCATTTCTTTTATAATTTTGAAGATTTAACCACTTTTATTTTAAAATCGTAAATGGATTTATATAATAATTTCATAAATTCGCTAAAACAAATCCTTTTTCAAGGAGATATTTCCATAAATGATGCAGAAACAGTTTTATATTCAACAGATAACAGCATCTACGAACTTAAACCGTTTGGGATCATTTTCCCTAAAAATCAACATGATGTAGAGTTGATTTTTGAACTTTTACGCCAAGAAAGATACAGAAATATTACAATAACAGCCAGAGGTGGAGGTACAAGTACGAACGGACAATCAATTAACACCGGTTTCATTGTGGATTATTCAAGGTACATGAATAAAATGATTAACATTAATGCTAAAGAAAAAACTGTTATAGTACAACCGGGTGTAATTTTAGATATTTTAAACAAAGAACTTGCAAAATATGGATTATTTTTTCCACCAAATATTTCACCAAGTAATAGAGCAACAATTGGTGGAATGGTTAATACTGATGCATGTGGGAAGGGTTCGTGTGTTTATGGTAGAACGAGTGATTACATTCTTGACTTAACCATTCATTTACTTAATGAAAGTCAAGGAGTTTCATCTATTGGGCAATCGGGAAAGTTATTACCAAAAATTTTTCCGATTCTCAATGAAGTAAAAAAACACTTTAAGGGTCGTCAACTTGTAAGAACAATAACGGGATACAACCTTGAAAAATCAATGAATCAAGATGGTACACTGAATCTTAATTATTTAATTAGCGGTTCCGAGGGTACTCTTGCATTAGTAAGTGAAATTACTTTAAAACTTCACGAATTACCGGCAAAAAAAAGAGTAGTTTTGCTACGATACAAAGATTTTGACAACGCCCTTGCAGATGCTAGAAATATTCTAGCTTTTAAACCGTCAGCAATTGAAACGGTAGACGAACATGTTCTACAGCTTGCAAGAAACGATATTATTTGGCAAGATGTTTCACATTTAATTGGCGATGGTGATAATACTTCGATTAATATTATGGAATTTACTTATAAATCCATTAACGAGTTTGAAAGCCATGAATTAATATTAAATACTTCTTTAAACCAGGAGAAATATCTATTTGATGACTATTTTATAATTAACAGTGAAAGGGAAATTGCAACTGTTTGGAGCTTAAGAAAGCAAGGAGTTGGTCTTCTTGGTGCAATGAAAGGAAAGAGAAGGCCTATTCCATTTGTGGAAGATACTATTGTTCCACCGGAAAATTTAGCAGCTTATATTAAGGGTTTTAGGAAAATCTTGGAAAAATATGAAGTAGTATATGGAATGTTTGGGCATGTTGATGCAGGTTGTTTGCATGTTCGTCCTGCATTGAACATGAGGCAATTTTCCGACCGCACACTGATTCGCCAAATTACTGATGAAGTAGCAAATCTTCTAAAAGAACATGATGGAATATTATGGGGTGAACATGGCAAAGGTTTTAGAGGTGAATATACAGAAAAATTCCTTGGCAAGGAAATCACAGATACTCTTGTTGAAATTAAGAAAATTTTTGATCCTTATAACCAACTTAACCCAAATAAAATTGCAGTTGCAAATGGAAAACTACCAAAAATTGATGAAATTACAACAAGGGGAAAGCTTGATGAAAATATTCCATCAAAAATTCATGATGAATTTGAAAGTATTTTAAGTTGTAACGGTAATGCAATTTGTTATAATTTTGAAACAAATTATGTTATGTGTCCTTCTTACAAGGTAACAAATAATCGTGTGCATTCACCAAAAGGAAGGGCAATGCTCTTTAAAGAATGGGTGCGAAGGAATACGAATTTGCCATCGATAACACAGAATTTTACTTTGGGTTTTTGGAAATCCCTTTGTTTAAAGATAAGAAACTATATTAAACCTGATTTTGAAAATGAAGTATATAAATCGTTCGTAAAGTGCCTTGGTTGCAAGGCGTGTAATACTCAGTGTCCAATTAAAGTAAGTATTCCAGACGCAAAATCATATTTTCTTTCAGTATACTTTACTACTCACTTTCGCAAATTACAAGATTATGCAATTGCAAATATTGAAAAAATCCTTAAAATTTTGTCAATTTTACCAAAAATTTCGAACTTTGTACTACAAACAAAATTATCAAAATTTTTGGTGAGGAAAGTTTTTGATATTATAGATATTCCTGAAATTCAAACATGGAAACCAAGAGCACATAACAATACCGGTAAAAAAGTGGTTTTACTTCGTGAAGCATTTACCAATTTCTACCATGCAAACGCAATGCAATCATGTTATGAACTTTTAGTGAAGTTAGGTTTTAATGTTTCTACAAGTAAAGTTTTTGAAAATGGTAAAGGTTTGCATGTGAAGGGTTTTTTAACTCAATTCCGTAAGGTTATTAAGAAAAACACAGAATACTTTAGAACGCTTAATGGAGATTTGGTAAGTATTGAACCAAGCCTTGTGCTATCATATCAAGATGAATACCGTCGCTTTTCTGGAGATACCTGCTCTGTTTTATTTCTTCCCGAGTTTCTTGTTAAAGAAACCTTTTCCCTTAATATAAAAACAAACAAAGTATATCATTTAATTTTACACTGTTCGGAGCAAACAAACATTGTGGGAATTGGAGAGCTTTGGAGTAAACTTTTTGAAAAATTTGGTTTGAAGATTAATATAATAAAACTTGGTTGTTGTGGAATGAGTGGAAGTTTTGGCAATGAAGTGCAAAATTTTGAAGATTCAAAGTCTCTTTTTGCTTTAAATTGGGAAAGTACAATTACTAAATTAATAAAAGATAACAATAATATTTTAATGGTAAATGGTTCTTCGTGTAAAATGCAAGTTGAACGCTTTATGCGTGTAAAACTTCAAAACCCATTTGAAGTTCTGAATTCTATAATTAATTAAAAAGTTTGAATCTAACCCAACAAGGTAGGAATTTCAGCACTTTCATAAAAAACACAAAGAAAAAAGGAAATGATATCTCGAACTTTTTTCTTGGAAGATTTTTTAGAATAATTTCCCCAGCTTTTTCACTTGAAATAATAAATGGCATTTTAAAGGAGTTTTTGTCTGTTAATGGGGTTTTTACAAACCCGGGGTTGATCAATTTCACATCAATTTTATACTTTTTAAGTTCAATGTATAGTGACTCTGTTAAATTTGAAAGGCCAGCCTTACTTGCACCATAAAACAAAGAATTTGGCATACCAAAATAACCGGCAACACTTGAAACAATACCAATTAAACTGCATTTTCCAAAAAAGTGTGGAATGATATCAATAAAATTGACCATTGAAGTTAGGTTTGTTTCAAGAATTTTTTGTGCGTGCTTTGCATCAAAATTTTTTAAACT
Source organism: Alphaproteobacteria bacterium (assembly GCA_030830305.1). Taxonomy (GTDB): domain Bacteria; phylum Pseudomonadota; class Alphaproteobacteria; order Rickettsiales; family Deianiraeaceae; genus CAJQOT01. The sequence continues at coordinate 10,201 of JAURNI010000016.1, forward strand.
CATCGGTTCATAAGTTCCAGCACAAAAAAGAATGATATCAACTTTTTGAAAATTTTCTAAAATAGAATTTGCAACTTCTGTAAAATTTCTGCTGTTTGTAACATCAAGTGGTATCTTTATAAGATTTGGTGATGTGAAATCATTGATTTTTAGAGTATCTCTTCCGGAAACAATAACCTTACAAGTATTTACAAGTTGTTTTGCCATTGAAAGACCTATACCACTTGTTCCGCCAATAATCCAAACAGTTTTACCTTTATAAAATTCCATTATTGCTTAGTGAAAAATATTGTAAGCCTTGCAAAGGTTATTCCAAATTTTTTTATTTCAGATTTATTGACTAAAGTTCTTTCATCAAGTTGGTACATCCAGTCATCTAGTTTTACATGATAATTTTTATTTCCTACTTTGAGGTCTAAAACATAGTTCATTTGCAAAGCATTGCCTGCTTGTTTACCTTTCGCAATTCCAATAACATCTTGTGCAGTTGCAGTAAAAGTACTATTGTTGTTATACTTAATTTTCCATATCCGTTGGCTTTTTTCGCCGTCATCAAATGTAAAATATTCTTTTAGAGTACCATCATTTTCATTCCAAGTTGTTTCCATTTCAACAGTAAAACGACGAGTAATTCTTCCCTTTCTATCCTCCAACACTCCCCAAGCTTTTGTTTTTCCATTAAGAAATGTTCTTAGGTCAAGTTTTGGAGTATTATTTTTATAATTTTCAATATTTTTACCTGAACAACCAAACATAAAAATTAAAATAAATAAGAATCTCTTCATATTTTTTTCCTTAAAAATACTAAAATTAGTAACCCTATGCACTTAAAAATGCAAGGAAATATTGTATAAAAAATTTTTAGCATATTTAAATAAAGCAGTGAATTGCTTTGACCTAAAGCAATAAGAATAATTCCGGAAACCAATGCAACTGATATTTTTGAAATAAAATGAGTAATGCTAAAAATGAATAACTTTAAATTCTCGCACTGGTACTTTTCTATTAATACACTCGTTAAAACAGGTGGAATGATTAAATCTATTCCAAGAAATATTCCGGAAAATACACAAACTGCACAAAAACCGTAAAATGAATAAAGTTGATTACCATGTGGCAGAAAATAACACCATATAAAAGTTAACATTGAACCGATTGCTCCAATTTGTAAGAGTCTTAAAATTTTTATCTTCTTTGCAGCAAAATTCCAAATTGGAATAAAACATATTGCTGAAATAAAATATAAAAATAGGAATAATCCTGTATGGGATTGCATAATAAGGAAATCTTTCACATAAAATAGAATTAGTGTTGATGGTGTTGCAATTGCAAACCCATTAAATAGCAAAAATATAAACCATGTTAAAAGTGTTCTATTTTTTAAAATAGAAATTTTTTCAAAATGTGAATGTTTTGTTATAACAATGTTTCCTTTATTGAAAATTAAAAATAACATTGCGCTTAAAACTAAAATTACTGAAAATACGATACTTAAAATTAAAAAAGCTTTTTCTTGTGAAAATTTTAGCATTAAAATACTAGGTGTAACCGTGGCAAGTAAAAGACCGAAAACCGTTAAGGTTTCACGCATAGATGAAATATGTACTTTGTTTTGAAAATGTGATAAATACGAAATATGATTTATTGAAAGAAGTGAAAATGCTAAATATGTTAATGATGAAAACACTATTAAGTTTATGACTTTATTTTCTACAATTGGGTTAAATAAGAAATAGAAAAATATTCCAAGAAAAATAGCACTTAATGCAATAAAGCGGTTTTGATATTTGGAAAATTTGTTGCTTAACATTCCAAGAATTGGGTCTGTAAGTGTGTCAAAGCTTCTAACGCAAAGCATAATCAAACCAATTGTTACAAGATTAACCCCAAATACAGAAGAATAGTATTCCGGCAGATGCATATAAATTGGTAAACCGACAAAACTGATTGGTAATGCTAAAAATGCATATAGATACAGTGCAAAACCTCTTAAATTCATTTTTCAAAAAGAAAATTCCTTGTTTCTTTAAAAGTAGAATTTGGGTGAAGCCAAATATTAATAAACCTTGTTGCAAAGGTTTGGTCGGTAATTTTACCAATAGGTTTTTGATTGTGGTAAAATTTACCTCCGTTATGTGGTTGATATATTAACATAATTTTGTCTCCTTTTGTGATATTGGGAAAAATTGTAAGCATTTCCTTTAAATACTTCTGTTTTTCGTCTTGTGATAAATTGTAATGTTTTTGAATTTCTTCAATTGAACGATTGCTTATCCACTTAGATGATGATTTCATATGGTATTCGAGTTCAATCGAGAATGCTGAATTGAAGAGTTCATTATAAGTTATATTTGTTTGTTTACAAAGGGTAATAGTATAGAGTTTCATGAACAAAAATGTTTGTACCTTACTTTTGCAATACTCCACTGCATTTGCATTAATAGTTAGCATCAAAAATGTAATGAGGAGTTTAATCATTTTTTTTGTAAAACAAATTGAAATACGTCTGTTCTTTTTGAGGAAAAACCTGCAGCACAATATGCTAGATAAAACCTCCATTTGCGAAAAAACTCTTCGCTAAAATTAAGAGATCTTATTTCTTCTTTTACTTCATCAAATTTCTTTAACCACTCAATGAGAGTTTTATAGTAGCTCGTGCCAAAATTTGTATGTGCAATAATATTAAAACCATACTCATTAGCAAGTTCTTCAAAAATTGTTTTAGTTGGAAGAATACCACCGGGAAAAATACAATGACGAATAAAATCACTTGTGTGAATATATTTTTCGAAGACGGATTCGTCAATTGTAATTGTTTGAATAACAGCAATACCGTTTTGGTTTAAGCAATCATGAACTTTTTGAAAATATGTTTTCCAGTACTCCATACCAACTGCTTCAAACATTTCAATTGAAACAATAGCATCGTATTTATTTTTTTCGTGGCGGTAATCTTGAATAACAGGCACAATATTATTGTTATTAGCGAATTTTGTGCTAACATAAGCAAATTGTTCATTAGAAAGCGTTAAGCCCTTAATTTTAATATTGGTGTTTTGTTCTTGTATTGCATGAATAAAACCACCCCACCCACAACCAATTTCCAGTACTGTTGAAATATCTTGGGGAAAGTATTTAATAATATTTTGATATTTTGCTTTTTGTGCTTCCTCTAAAGTTTCATTACCACTATACAATGCAGATGAATATGTTTTGGTTTTATCAAGCCATTTGAAGTAAAAATCATTTCCAAGGTCGTAATGATATTCAATATTTTTTTTGGAATTTCTTACAGTGTTTCTTTTAAAGAAGTCAAAAATTCTGTAAACAAAATTATAGAATTTATTGCCATATAATACAGCTTCAATACTGTGAATATTTCTTGTTAAAATGATTAACAAAGAAACTAAGTCATCACACTTCCACCAGCCTTCAATGTATCCTCGGCCAAAACCTATATCTCCTTCGTGAATCACGCTCGTGATGGCCTTTTTATTGCAGATTTCCAATTTTGCTTTTAATGCTGTATCATTACCGAATTTCTGTATTGCACCATTTTGAAATTTTACTTCAATTTCACCATACTGAATTTTGTTTAAAAGTTTTTTTAGGAAGTAAATTGTATTAATCATGTTCGTTAAAAGTAATTTTGTTTGACAATTGTTTTGGTGGAGTTTTAAATGCCAATCTTTTCATCAATAGTTTTGCAGCTTGAAAGTTTATTAGTAAGACAGTTTTGAATGTTGTAAAAATGCTTGTTGTTAGATTTTTCGCACAAAGGTTTTGTCTTTTACCAACAAGGGAAGTTGTAAGCATCAATTTTCCTTCTTTATAGTAATTAATTATTATA
>JAURNI010000017.1 GCA_030830305.1 Alphaproteobacteria bacterium
AGTGGTAGAACTTCAGCCTTCCAAGCTGACCGTGTCGGTTCGATTCCGATCACCCGCTCCATAAATTTGCTGAATTGCTATGTAACTAACTAAACAAACTAAAATTTCCCAACATGATCTACAAAATAGCCGCATTCAGTTTATCTGATAGTTATAAATATGGTAATATATTAGAGCAAATGCTTCGATTGCGTTACAAAGGCTTTATTGTAGAAGAAAAGTATGAAGTTTGCAACTATAGTGGTTTAGAGTTTGATCAATATGATAATCCGTACGCCAAATATTTATTAATTCTTAAGGGTGATCAAGCAATAGCATGTGCACGATTAAACAGAACTGATTTTGCCTATAACATTGGTGGTGTAGGTGTTTCGTATATGGCAAAAGATTTATGGGGGAAGCAAATTCCTGGTAATTATTTACTTAATAATTCCAATACTTATGAACTTACAAGGCTTTATGTTTGTTCATCACTTGAAACGAAAGAAAGGGCAATTGTGACTCGTTTTATTGTTGGTGCCTTATATGTGTATTCTCTCAACTTAGAAGTATCGAAGTGGTTGTTTGTAACACACCAGTCGTTGCTTAATGTTGCCGGCAAACTTGGAATGACAATTCCGTTCGCTATTAACATAGTGGTACCAAATTTCCTAAATCAAAAATTTGCATGCGTTGATATTCAATATGAAAAATTGGATTTAATTATGAATAATGTACATTTTTCTACAAAGCCCGATCTAGCAAGATTTGCTTACGATTGTAATCTTCTTACCGAAAGAAAGCAGAAAGTTGCCTAGGGTTATAGTAGTTCCGGACAAGCTTGTGTAATGATTTGTGATGTTGTTTTTGTTGATACATCTCCTTGGTGCTCGTCATAAACATGTACAGCGCGAGGAAGTAGTAAAATAGCTACATTTTTTGCTCCAAAGACAAGTCCAAGAGCAATACCAATTGTTACAATAATTTGCCATGTAATTTTCGCCATGAAAAGCATAATGCCGATTGCAAAAATTGCAACAGCAGCGATAACTCTGGCAATTCTTCCATTTAAAATTAAAATTAATGTACATAAAGCATTTACGAGCTCAGACTGGCCCTCAACTCTTCCTTGTTCATTAATTTGTGTGGGGTTTACAGATTCAATGTTATCAGATGTTGATGTTTCCGCGAACACCGTGGAGCTAAAAAGCAGCAAAAAAGCAAGAAATAAGCTTTGAAATGTTTTCATAAATAAAATGATACTCGTTTTTGCTTAGATAACAGTCATGTTATTGTCAAGTGAAATTCCTAGAGGGACAACTTGAAAAAAGCTTGACAATATTTTTTAAAGAACGCATGCAGAGTTTGCACTTGGGTACGCTTTTAAGCTCAATTGGCTAGGGCGGAAACGCAGCAACCTAAGTTTTTGGCGTAGGTCAAGTGCATTTGTTTTTTCAAAAAAAATGTCCTATGTTGTTCTTGCAAGAAAATATCGTCCTCAGAATTTTTCACAGTTGAAAGGTCAGGTTGTACTTGTACAAACAATTACAAATGCTTTTTTAAATCACAAACTACATCATGCTTACTTATTAACGGGCATTCGTGGCATTGGAAAGACAACAACTGCAAGAATTATTGCAAAGACTCTTAACTGTTCAAACTTAAAAAACATAGAAAACAACTTAATTCCATGCGAAGAATGTGCAAACTGTCTTTCTGTTAAAAATAGTTCTCACCCTGATATTCTTGAGTTTGACGCTGCTAGTCATACAGGTATTGAAGATATTAAAAACATGCTTGATGGAGTGAGTTATTCCCCCGCACTTGGAAAATATCGTGTTTTTATTGTAGATGAAATTCACATGCTTTCAACAAAGGCTTTTAATTCTCTTTTAAAAACACTTGAAGAGCCACCGGCAAATGTTATTTTTATTTTTGCAACAACCGAAATTCAAAAGGTTCCCGTAACAATACTTTCTCGTTGCCAAAAGTTTACCTTAATGCCTCTTCCGATAGAAGAAATGTGTGACCATCTTACTTCTGTTGCGAATCTTGAAAAAATTAAAATTACCAAGGAAGCCCTTGGTTTAATTGCGGTAAAATCCGGGGGATCCGTGCGTGATGCTCTTTCAATACTTGACCAAGCCTCAATGAGAACATCAAACGCAGAAATTACTAAAGATGCAGTTCAAAAAATGCTAAGTATTGTTTCTAAGGGTGAAATTGAAAAGCTTTACGGTAGTGTTACAAGTGCACAAACAACAGAGGTTCTTTCAATGTTAAGACAAATTAAAGCACAAGGTGTCAGCGAGACATCCATCTTAGAGGAGTTTCTGGAATACCTCTATGAGCAAATACAGAAAAGAATTCAAAATAATGAACATTATTCAAATCTTTTAAGGCTTTGGAATATTTTTCTACCCGCAACATACGAACTTACTTATGCTTTTAACAAATACGCAATTCTGGAAATTATTTTTATTAAAGCAATGCATGTTTATTCATCTCCTTCCGTAGAAAATCTTGTTCATTCAATTGCTGAAAATAAAATTGTGGATATTCTAAAAGAATTTCCTGATGCTTATTTTGAGAAAGTAAACTAAAAATTTTTCCTTATTTCATTAATTTCATTTTGAATATTGTTTTTTTCCTTTGAAAGAAATAGCATTTTTTGAAAATTATGTTTATTTTGTATAATTTCCTTATTAATTAAAAAGAGCATGGAAGAATAATAAAGCAGTTTGTAATAATTTTCAATTTGTTCCCGTGTATTGATTGTTGGAATTGTACTTTCCTTGAGAATTACTTCCAGAAGTGGTTCTTCAGAAATGTCCTCACCTGTAATAATTAAATTAAAAAGATCTTTTGCTTTTTCGGTTGCAAAATATATTTCATATTCTGTGAGAATATCTTCACATTGTTTTTGTATTGCATTATAGTGTTGATACACAAATGCAATTGTATTTTCTTCGTAAGGAAGAAGTGTAGAGCTTTGTGGTGGTTGTGCAATAATCTCTACCGTAGTACTTTTTCTAAACTTTGCTTGGTAAATCTTGTTTCTAAAAAAATGCTTGTAGTGTTGCCACAGTGTTGTTGATGCGTTCTTTTTCAAAATGATATCAATCTGTTGTTCCAACTTTGTAGTTTGTGATGGATCTTGAAAATTAATATTTTTACTCAATAATTCCCACATGTGTTCATGTAGTGGAATTCTTTTAATTGTAAGGTTTTTCAATGAACCGCTACCGTACTTTTCTAAGTATTCGTCAGGGTCTTTTGTTCCATGTGGAACGATGAAGCTGAATGATTTTTCAGGAGTCATCATTTCAAATAGTAACTCAATTATTCTTTTTTGAGACAAAACCCCCGCGGAATCGCTATCAAGGCAAAATGAAACCTCTTCAAATCTTGAGGTTAATGTATGCAAATGTTCTTTTGAAAAAGCGGTCCCCATTTGTGCAACAACACTTTGTATGCCATCTTTGTAAAATGAAATTACATCCATAAACCCTTCGCAGACAATCACAAATTTTTCCTTGGTTTTTCTTGCATTATGAAAATTATAAAGAACTTGGCTTTTTTTAAAAAACTCTGTTTCCGGTGAGTTTACATATTTTGCGGTATTTTCTTCATTATTAAAAATTCTTCCGGAAAATGCAACAACTCTACCAGAGTGTGAGTGGATAGGAAATATTATTCTATTTGCAAAGCGATCAAACATTCCGCTTCCATAAGAACTTTGAATACAAACCCCACTTTTTTGGATTTCCTCAACGGAAAACTTCAGTTTTAGAAACTGAAAAAGTCCATCTTTCTGTGTACCGCCAAAGCCAATGCAAAATTGATCAATAATACTGTCTGTGATTCCGCGGTTTTTTAAATAATTTAATGCTTTTGGATTGATTTTCAGTTGTTTTTGCATAAATTCCATGCTTTGCTGAATGGTATCTAATTTTTTTATCATTTCAGGATTTTGTGGCTCAAATACCGGAATTGGAGTATTTGTAAGTATACAAAGCTCTTTAATTGCATCAACGAAGTTTAGTGATAAATGTTCTTGTAAGAAAGAAATTGCGTCTCCGTGTACATTACACCCAAAACAGTGGTACACTCCTCTTTCATTATTAATATTAAAAGATGGTGTTTTTTCCCTATGAAAGGGACATAGTGCTAAATATTTTCCACCTTTATTAACTACTCTTGTATATTTAGATATTAAGTCTGAAAGGGTAACTTTTGTCTTAAGTTCACGAATAAAAAATTCGTCCATGAATTCATTTACTTGCAATTATGGTTTCTCCACCGATCATTGTTTGTCCTTTTTCAACGCAAACCTTATAATGTTCTGGAATAAAGACATCAACCCTACTACCAAAACGAATAATTCCGTATCTTTCGCCCGTTTCGTAGTTATCATTTTCTTTTGCGTAAGAAACTATTCTTCTTGCAATTAGCCCTGCAATTTGGGTCAGTCCAATGTATTCACCGCTTTCTGTTTTTAGAAGTAGAATATTTCTTTCATTTTCTTTGCTTGATTTATCAAGGTTTGCATTAAGAAATTTCCCGGCAACATAGCAAGTTTTCTCAACTTCGGCCTTTACCGGAATTCTATTTACATGAACATTAAATACATTTAGAAATATACTAATTCTTGTGAATGTGGTGTCTGTGTCAAAATGAAGTTCTTCAGGAAGTTCTTCACCTTTGACAATTGCTGTAATTACTCCGTCTGCAGGTGCAACCAAGATTCCTTCCTTCTGTGGAATAACTCGGTGAGGATCTCTAAAAAAGTATATAATCCAAGCTGTAAGAATTAGACAGATTGTTCCAAGGAAGGATATTATCCAATAACCGAGAATAGTTGCAATAACACCTAGTAGAATAAAAATATGCCCTTCCTTATGAGTGTTTTTGATGCCATCAATTAAAAATATTGCTACGCCTTGTAGTAATTTAAGTATTATATTTAATAAGCCCTTGGAGTCGTCTCTTGACATATCCCGATAAATAATTTGTGCAAAAGTACAGTGTTTAATTATTTCAAGAAATCAAGTTTATTTTTTTGCCTTTAATTTTACACATGTTTTATATATTTGCAGAATACATATCTATTTGATAGTATCATAAAGTGGTGTGTGTAAAATCAGTTTTCACATAAACAAAAATACTTGATTTATAAATTACATATATATATTTTAAATTTATATTTTTACTGTTTTTTTATGAAGTATAAGAAAATTGATTCAAAAGAGCTTAGTCAACAAATACAAAGCGGCTTTTTATCTAAATCCGTCATTGTTGATATTCGTTCTCGTACGGAATACGAAGATGGTCATATTAAAGATGCTATTCACATTATACTTCATACCTTTACAGGCAATGAAGCATTCCTTAAAGCCGCAGAAAAGATTTTCATTGTATGCAGAATCAGTGATAATTCAATAAAAGCATTTGAAAGATTGCCAAACGATGTAAGGGAAAGGGCATATATTCTTGATGGTGGTATGAAGGCTTGGGAAATGAATGGTTTCTTAATACAAAAAACTGTCAAACAAGGAAAATTTTCTGTTATACAGCAAACGCAAATTACTATAGGAGTGATGATTGTATTTTGTTCAATACTCGTATTAATTGTAAATAAAATGTTTGCAGTTCTTACATTATTTATTGGAATAAATTTAATGACCGCAGGAATGAGTAATGTTTGTATGTTATTAGAGTTTATTTCAAAAATGCCATGGAATAAGAAATAATCTTTCTAAACAAAAGATTCACCAAGGTAATATTTTCTTGTTTCTTCATGTGCAAGAATTTCTTCTTGCGTGCCTTCAGTTAAAACTCTTCCTTCGTAGATTATATAAGTGCGGTTTGTAATTTTAAGAGTTTCGCGAACATTGTGGTCTGTGATTATCACTCCAATATTTTTTGATGTTAAGTGTTTTATAAGATTATTAATATCAATCACCGAAACAGGGTCTACACCCGCAAATGGTTCGTCTAAAAAGACAAATTTTGGATTAAGTGCAAGCAATCTTGCAATTTCAAGCCTTCTTCTTTCGCCGCCTGAAAGAGAAATGGAGCTTTGTTTCCTAAGGTGTTCAATGTGGAATTCCTCTAAAAGTTCATTTAATTTTTGTTTGCGCATAGTTTTATCTTTTTGCACAAGTTCTAAAATTGCCATAATGTTATCCTCAACATTTAAACCTCGAAAAATTGATGGTTCTTGTGGTAGGTAGCCAATTCCAAGACTTCCTCTTTCATGCATGGGAAGATGAGTAATGTCTTTGCCGTCAAGTGTAATACTACCGTTATTTGGGCGAGTAATTCCGATAATCATGTAAAATGAGGTTGTTTTTCCGGCACCATTTGGCCCAAGAATTCCAACGACCTCACCTGTATTTATTTCCAAATTCAAGCCCTTCACAACGTGTTTTCTGCCATAGAACTTCTGCAAGTTTTTTACTACAATTTTAGACATTAGTAGAAATCATAAGAGTTTTTATTGTTAAATTGTAACCTGTTTTTGCATTTGGTAAAATTTGCCTGCTTGTTAATAAACATTTCAATTAAAAGAGGCTCTTTTAAGCAAACTGCATATGCAATTCCATGAATTCCTGCCGCAATAATAACAACTTTGAAATCTGACCGCATAACGAAGTAGATCATGCTAATCATCATGTTCACAAGAACATAAGTATATGTTACACCAAACACCATCGGTGGACGGGTAAGTCCCCCAAAGAGTAAATCAACAGTAACATAGCCAGTTTTCTTCGCCATTCTTTAAACAAGAAGAATTTTCCCAAAACGGTTATAAATTAAGAATTTTGGGATGTCAAGGGTAAGGTTTTTCTTGACTTTTTGGAATAGTTATATAAAAGATAACCCACTTTTAGTGGGAATTTATGTTTTGCGTATGTCTATAAGGAGATTGGATGCAGAGGTTGGTAAAATGACCTTGGAATTTGATAATGGTGATAAAGAAAAGTTTGAACAACTAATGCAGAATTGGAGATTTAAAGATGAACAGTCTTTAATTAGATTTGCGATGAGTGTAATGTTGCTAACCATAGACCAAACGGTAACCATTACAACTGACGATGGAGATCAAAAAGTAAAGCCTGCAAATGATTTTTTAATTCATACAAAATGAGTGACGAATTTGATCCAAAGCGAGCAATAGAAGGTATCAATAATACACTCAATTCATCAGATCGTTTTGCACAATTACTTGAGCGTACATTGCGAGAGTCCAAAATTGCAGATAAGTCTATACGCAAAATTATTATTGAATTACTAAAAGAAGATAAAAATTGTAGAACTGAAGTGGAAAAAATTCTCAGAGAATATGATAAGCAAGAGAATATTAGATTGTGGAGAAGTGCAATAGGTAAGGTGATGTTTGCAGGATGGAGTATACTTCTGTTGGTTGTTCCAGTTGTAGTACAACACTACTTCAAGTAAATAAAAACCCTTGATTTTTATTTTCCATTGTTCCACATGAAACACATGAATATTTTATTGTAAGTTATGTCCGTAGTAGCAGATTTAAACCTTCTAAAACAATTAAGAGAAGCCGTGGGTGCAGGGCTTGGAGATTGCAAAAAAGCCCTAGTTGAAACAAATAATAATTTTGATGAAGCAGTAAATTGGCTTCGTAAAAAAGGTATGGCTTCTGCCGCTAAAAAAGCAGATAGAGTTGCATCTGAGGGACTTGTTGGTATTAATGTGCAGGGTAATCAAGGGATTGTGCTTGAATTAAATTCTGAAACAGATTTTGTTGCAAAAAACACAAACTTTCAAGAATTACTTAAAAAACTTCTTGCTGTTGCAATTAATGCAAGCTCTTTGGAAGAATTAAATGCTTTAAAACTTGATGGTACTACAGTTGCAGAAAAAGTTGCGGAAAGTTCTGGGATTATTGGTGAAAAACTTGAACTTCGTCGTTTTCAAAAAGTTTCAGTTAAAAATGGTGTTATTGCAAGCTACATTCACACAAGTGAAGTTGAAAATACAGGAAAAACCTGTGTTCTTTTAGGGGTGGAATCTGACTGTTCAAATAAAGAGATTCTTCTTGAGCTTGGCAGAAAACTTTGTATGCAAGCAGCAGCAATGAAACCTCAGTATTTAAAAACAACAGAAGTTCCTGCATCAATTCTTGAAAATGAAAAAGCAATTGCAAGGGAACAGTTGCTTGCTCAAAAAAAGCCTGAAGCCGTTATTGAAAAAATTCTTGAAGGTAAAGTTGCAAAATTTTATGAAGACAACGTTCTTCTTAACCAAATTTTTGTAATGGATAGCAAAAAAACAATTACAGACGTTGTAAAAGAAGCAGAAAAGACGCTCAATACAAAAATTGTGTTCACAAGCCTTGCATTATTTAAACTTGGTGAAGGTGTTGCTAAGAAAGAGGAAAACTTTGCAGATGAAGTAGCAAAAATGGCAAAATAGCTTATTGGGTAGCTTTGCGCTCTTTTTGTATGAAAGTTGCCCTTCAAATTAAAAAGTTTTCTTCATTGTACCTCTAAACAACGCTAACAATAAAGATACCAGCATTATTTGCAAGTTGTACTACCTCTTCTTTATGAAGTATAATAGTGCTTTCAGCTTTAATTGCAATTCCGTAAATATTTGCATCAATGCACTGTTTAATGGTCTCAATGCCAATGGTTGGCATGTCAACTTTAAGGGTTTGCCCTTTTTTTGGTATTTTAACTAAAATTGCTTCACCTTTGTTAAATTCTTTTGTGCGTGCAATCATCTTCGCTGTACCTTCAATTCCTTCAAGTGCGGTAATGCAAGAATTTTCAACAACGCACGCTTGGGAGATATCGTACTTAGAAATATCATTTAAAAACTTCACGGCAAGTTGAATTGATTTTTCATGAATTTTATTTGGCTTAACTTTCGTTAAACAGCCTTCATTTGTGAGCAAATTTGGTATAATTTCTGTTGCAGAAATTACCCTAAAACCCTTGCTTTCAATGTGTGAAAGTATTGTGGTTAGAAGGTGGTTATCCCCTTTATTTGGTAGTATGAGAATTTTCCATAAAAGGGGGAATACTCTAAAATTGAATAATTTTAAACTAAGCTTGGGTTTAGTAACCCCGCCTGCAAGGCAAATATGGGTTACGCCACATCTCTTAAAGTAATCAAGCATTTGCGGTATTTGAGTAATTTGAAAATGTTGAAATGTTTTCGCAATTGAAATATTTTGTGGAACGTTTCCAATTAACACACAAACGGACTGCGGGCAATGTGCAAGCAACAATTCTGGAAGGCTGCCATTTCCAAAAACAAAACCAATCTTCATTAAATAATTTGACAATTTGAATATTATTCATTCATTTTACGCAATGATTTTATTTGCAAGTAATGATTTTATTCAATTGGAAAGCAAACGGTTCTAAGAGGCTTATTGAAGAAATTAACAACCTTGATATTAAAAATGAAAGTGTTGTTATTTTGCCGCCATTTACTTTTTTACAGAACATTAACACAGCAAAATACCAAGTTGGTTCACAAAATGTTTCACAATTTTCAAACGGTGCATATACCGGTGAAATTACTGCTCAAATGCTTAAAGAGGTTGGTGTAACATATTGCCTAGTCGGACATTCAGAACGCAGGCATTACATAGGTGAAAGCAATGAAATCATTGAAAAAAAAATCAATCAACTTCTGAAAGAAGGAATTACTCCTGTTTTGTGTACTGGGGAAACATCACTAGATAAAGCAAATAATTCTTGTTATGAGGTTCTAAAAAACCAACTTTCAGTGTTTAAAGAAGGTTGTATTATTGCGTATGAGCCGGTTTGGGCAATTGGAACGGGAAGTACGCCGTCCAGCAGTGAAATTAACAATATTTGCGACTGGCTGAAACAAGAATACCAAAACACAAAAGTCCTTTATGGTGGTTCGGTATCGGCAAAAAATATTGCAGAGCTTGCCAAAACAACAGTTGATGGCGTTCTTGTGGGCGGGGCATCGCTAAAACCACAAGAGGTTCTTGAAATTACAAAATATTTTTAATTTCAAAAAATCCTCTCATAGTTACCTTCCGCCTTGTTGTACTGTCTGCTTGAAATGTTCTTCAAAGTATTGTTTAAATCTATTCAGTGCCTTTTTATATATCCATACTCCATGATCTATTGAGTTGATTTTGGTTGTCATCTAATTTAACATTTAAAAACTCCTGCAATAAATCATGTTCTCCATGATCTATCGCTGATATATTGGATTGATTTTGCTTGCAATTGAACAAATCGTTTTGTATATCTAATATACTCCATGATCTATTGAGTTGATCTTGGTTGTCATCTAATTTAAAATTTAAAAACTCCTGCAATAAATCATGTTCTCCATGATCTATCGCTGCTATATTGTCCACAATTTTGTCAACAAGTTCTTGTGAAAAATCTGCATTGAGTTCTTTATTTTTAATAATATTATTAACAAGTCCACGCTGTTCTGGAGTAATGTCATCTTCCTCAGCTATAATACCTTTTACTAGATATTGATATGTATTTTTTTTATCATCATACTTAATCAAATCTTTATACTTATTCGAAGGAAATACAGGGTAGGAATTGCAAGCATTTACTATTGGTTTTTGACTATATTTTTGAGGTGGCTGACAACAAGTGCACCAGTTAAGACAAGTGCGGCCTTTTTCTTCTGTGAGAATATCTTTTAAGGTGTGAACCTCCCCTCGGGCACTTCCAAAACCATTAATGTACACGGTGTGTTTATACTGACTTGCATTGTCATTAAGTTCTTTTTTTACTTTTTGTGCTTCTGTCTCATTAAGTAAATCTTTTACTTTTCTTTTTACGTCTGTATTCCCACCAACAGTATAGTGATGTTCTGTATCGTGGGACATTTTAGTATTGATAGTATTTTTGATAGTATTTTTGTTGTTATCATAACTAATCACATCAATATCGTATTTACTTTGCAGTGCTTTTACAAGTTTATTATCGTATTCTTGTTTAGAATTCCACCCTGAAGCAAAAACAACAATCCGTATTTTTGGTTTATTTGCAATCTGACTTTTCTGCATAAAATATAAAATAGATATATTAAACAATAGCACATTTTTCACCGCATTACAAGAAAATTTTCTTGATTTTTCCACAATGGCTTAAAATGGTTGTAAATATTAACAATGCACTATGTCAACACGCCTTTCAACATACTACATTCCAACGAAAAAAGACCTTTCAAAGGATGTCGTCCTTACTTCCCACCAATTAATGCTTAAAGCGGGTTTGATAAAACAAGTTTCATCGGGGCTTTACGCTTGGCTTCCGCTTGGAATGCGTGTACTTCACAAAGTTTCAAATATCATTCGCAATGAACTGGCAAAAATTAATTGTCATGAAGTTATTCTTCCAACAATGCAACCGCAGGAATTGTGGGATCAATCCGGAAGGGGTTCATACTGTGGAAAGGAAACTCTAAAAGTGCAGGATCGCCACGGAAACAGCTTAATTTACGGGCCAACAGCAGAAGAAGTTATGACATTTATCGCAGGTTCGGATATCAAATCCTACAAAAATCTTCCGCTTTCACTTCACAACATTCAGTGGAAATTCAGGGACGAAATTCGCCCAAGATTCGGCGTTATGCGTGCCCGCGAATTCCTTATGATGGACGCCTATTCTTTTGATGAAACCGAGCAAAAAGCAGAGGAAGCATACAGCAGGCATTATGAGGCATACCTTAAAATTTTTGCAAGAATGGGACTGGTTGCAATTCCAATGAAAGCAGATACAGGCGAAATTGGTGGGGACCTTAGCCATGAATTTTTAGTTTTGGCACAATCTGGTGAAAGTGAAGTTATTTATGAAAAAACACTGGAACAAGTGATGAATAAAATTCAAAAAGGGGAACAGGTGGAAAACTTACGCAGTGAAATTTCAAAACATTATGCAGTTACAGAAGAAAAATTTGTTGAAGCGGAAGCTCCAAAAACGGAGCTTGTAAAAACAAGGGGGATTGAAGTTGGCCATATATTTTACTTTGGGCAGAAGTATTCCGTGCCATTTAATGTACAATTTCAAAACAAAGAAGGAAAGCTTGATTATGCCTACATGGGTTCTTATGGAATTGGCGTTGGAAGGCTTATTGCTGCGTTTATTGAGGCAAATAGCGACGACAAAGGCATCATTTGGAACAAGGAAATTTCTCCATTTAATGTAATGTTAATAAATGTGAACCCAAAAGATGAGGCTGTGACACAAAAGTGTGATGAAATTTACAACAGATTAAGCCAAAAGTTTGAAGTTCTTTACGATGATGAAGATTTATCTTTCGGGCAAAAGCTTTCAAGGGCAGAAATGCTCGGTATTCGTGGCATTATGTTGGTTTCCAAGAAAACTCTGGAACAAGATTGTGTAGAGGTAAGGTCTCGTGCGTCTGGGGAAGTTGAGATGGTAAAAATTGCAGCACTATGAAAGTGGAAAGCATTAAGGAATATCTTAGAAAAAATCAAATTGATGCATATTTTGCAAACACGCAAGATAACTTCCTTAGTGAATACACCCTGCCGCAGAATAATGAGGTTCTACAAATTACGGGTTTTACAGGTTCAAATGGATATGTGTTAATTACTCAAAGTAAGGATTTATTTTTTACGGACGGTCGTTATCTTCTTCAAGCAAAAAATGAAATACCAAGTGGTTTTGAAGTGCATAATATAAAAGATTTCCACCAAATATTGCAAGAAAAAAACCTTAAAACCCTTGCGTTAGATTTTTCACGAATTTCAAAGAAATTTGTTTCCTCAATTGAAAAGTATGGCTTAGAATTAAAACATATTGAAAGTTTTTACGCAAAATTATGTGAAAAGAATGCAAATTATTATTCCTTGCCAACAGAAATTGTGGGGGAGAACACTTCAAGCAAAATTAGAAAAGTGCAGGAATATTTAAAAGCCTCAAATAAAGATGGCTTTTTTATTTCAAACCCGCAAAATACCTGCTTCCTGTTAAACATTAGGGGAAATGACGAGCCTTTTACCCCAATCCACAAGGCAACCATGTTCATTACTTGGAATAGCTACATGCTAAACCCAAGCCTTGAACAAATTTCAGGAAGTGTTCTGGTGGAGGAGGATATCTCTCACGCAAATTTTTGCCAAATTAATGCAGAAAAGCATTTTAGCAGCTTTATAACAAGTTTGAAAGCGGTTAAAAATTCTGTTGAAATTGAGGGCATGGTGAATGCTCATAAAATTGATGGAAAGTGTTTGGCAGAATTTCTTGTATGGCTGGAAGAAAATTACAATGGTAAAACGGAATATGAAATTTCACAAAAGCTTTTGGAATTTAGGCAAAAAAGTGAGTACTTTAAAACGCCATCTTTTGCAACAATTTGTGGTTGTAATGAAAACGGTGCAATAATTCATTATAATGCTACCAAAGAAAAAGCAAAAACTGTGCGTGAAAATTCAATTCTGTTAATTGATAGCGGGGGGCAATATGCTGATTTTTCAGGAAAAAATAAAATTCTTGGTACAACTGATGTTACAAGAACTCTTTTCTTAGGAAAAACTCCACCGGAAAAATACAAAAAAGCATTTACGCTTGTTTTGAAAGGACACATTGCAATTGCAATGGCGGAATTTAATAAAGATACTCCATCAAGTTACTTTGATGCACTTGCAAGAAAGTACCTTATAGAAAATGGCTTGAATTATGACCACTCAACCGGGCACGGAGTTGGAGCATTTCTTTCTGTTCATGAATCTGGCTGTGGTTTTTCTTCAAAAAACAATGAACCGCTAAAAGCAGGAATGGTGATTTCAAATGAACCGGGTTATTATTTAGAAGGTGAATTTGGTATTCGTATTGAAAACCTTATTTTGGTTTGTGAAAAAGAAAGCAGAATGCTTTATTTTAAAACGCTAACTCTTGTGCCAATACAGGAAGGATCTGTTGATTTTACCCTGTTAACACAGCAAGAAAAAACATGGCTTAGAAATTACAATGAAGCTTGCTTGAAAAATTCAACTAATACCTTACAATATGGTGTTTATTCTTGGAATAGTTTCCACCCTGTCTATAATTCTTGGTTATGCAAATTTTGAGCTTTTCAAACGCCTAAAAATTTCCCAAAATAAAGAAAAAGAAATGATGCAAGATCTCAATTCCTACACAAACCTTGAACAATCTTTTGAACGGGAACGGAAGCATATTCAAGAAAAATACACACAACTGCTTGGTGAAAAAGATAAGTACATCAATGAATTAAAACAAACATATACAAATCAATTGCGGGAAGTAAAGCAAGAAAACGAACTTCGTATTGTAAAACAAAAAGAGGAATATGACAGAATTGTACAGAAATTGGAGCAGTCTGCAAGGGAGTCTTTTTCTAATATTGCAAATACTATTTTGGAACAAAAAGGTAAAAATTTACAGGAGCAATCCCTGCAGAATATTCAACATATTCTTGCACCATTTAAAGTGGATATTAACAACTTTAAGCAATTAATTCATACGGTTCAAACAGAGCGAACCCAGCAGCATGCCTCCTTGGAAACACAAATTAGAGCAATGCAAAACCTTAACCATGGTATGATGCAAACCGCAGAAAACCTGACAAAAGCACTTAAAGGAGAGAATAAAACCCAAGGAAATTGGGGTGAAATGATTGTTAAAAAAATACTTGATTCCTCCGGTTTAATTGCAGGAGAGCACTACACCGAACAAGGCAAAGAAATGGGCTTAACAAATGAAGACGGTAGAAGAGAGCAGCCGGATTTTATCATCAACCTTCCGAATAACAAGCATATTGTGTTGGATTCAAAAGTTTCCTTAACCCACTATGAACGCTATTGCAATGAAGAAAATGAAGCAGATTTAAAAGGCTTTTTGAACTCTATTTATAAACATATTGGGGATTTATCCTCAAAAGAATACCATAACAACAGGCAGTTAAATTCACCAGATTTTACAATGATGTTCATTCCAATTGAAGCAGCTTATTTTCTTGCTGTTCAGAAAGATAGTACACTTTACCAAAAAGCTTGGGAAAAAAGAATTGCTCTTTGCTGTCCCTCAACTCTTCTTGCAATGCTTCAAACTGTAAGCAACCTTTGGGAGATTGATATGCAAAACAAAAATGCTTATGCAATTGTTGAGCGAGCTTCTCTAATTTATAAAAAATTTGAAAGCTTTACAGCAGACTTAAAAAAAGTTGGTGCAAGCATTCAAAATGCTTCAAAAACTTACGAAGAAGCGGAGAAAAAATTCATTTCTGGGTCTGGAAGTTTGGATTCTCAATTTAAAAGAATGCAAAGCCTTGTGAAATTGGATAATAACCTGCTGTCAGATTAATTATTTACAACCTTGTGAATAATTACAAGTAATTCGTTTGTTATCAGTTGGTGATACCGATAGTGATTGTTGGTCATTTAAGTGTATCTGCGTTAATCCACTTTGTGTACATAAATGCCACAAGTTATATCTTTTTTGGTCCGTAATTGCACTGTTGCTGTTTGTAATACTATTGCCATTACATATAGATTGTATTGTATTGTAGCTACATTCCACCCATTTTCTCTCGCATTCCCATTTCCAACATATACCAAGAAAATCTATGGTTGTACATACCTCTGTATCGCCAGAATTACAACTGTGAAACCACATTAAAGGGTCTCCACCGAAGTCATAAGTATCTGATTTTGTATCTTGTTTGGTTGTGGTATATGACATCTGTTCTGCATTGTCAATATATTGATATATAGTGTTGTCGTATTGGCAGCCAGTTGTGCAATACCTTCCGTACCAATCTCCTGTGTCTATTTGTTGTACTGTTATTCTGTCTTGGTTGTCAAAAGAGCATTTGAATGTTTTCCCGTTTTTTTGACCAACCCTGTTAGAGTTGATACACTTAAACTCATAATTTTGCCCATAGTACACTTTTTTACTTTCAATTGTTGCATAACCAACATTCCATTCTTTTTTTCCTGTGGCAGAATATATTTCGTTGTCGGCCGTACAGAATGCAGCCTTACAATATGCTTCGGTGCTGGTCCAGTTGCCGTCTCTGCATGTTGGGGTAATATAATCTTGTTTTAAATACCAAGGATCGCTGCAGTCTAGCTTTAACCTTGCCCCATGTATTGTTTTCCCTTTTTCATCTGTTTTTTTTCCGCCAAATTCGTTAAAACAATCACCAATATCATTACATATTTTCTCTCCTCCGGTTTTTATTGTAACCTCTGTGTTATCACATGGTTTAAAACCATTGTAACATGCCATCTCAACCGACCATTGATTTTGTGTTGGGGTTGAACCTGAAAGACATGTTGTTACAAAAGAACTTGTATTTGGATTCATATACTTCATCATTGTTGAATCCGATGTAAATGGCGGGTGAGTTGTTGGGCAGTAAATTCTTACTGCTTCACCAATATTGAGGTAGTAGTCTGAGTCGCTTTTTTGAATTGGACCGTCCGTTGATGGGAAAGTTGCCGAGGTAAAGTCTTGTATTTCATATTGATTTTCTGTACTTTGGCTTGACACATTCCTACCTTTTACAATGTACTCTTTACTAAATTCACTTTTTGTAAACTTACATTTGCGTACGCACATTGACACACCTTGCCATGAGCCATCTTTACATGTTATGGTATATTCTGTTTTGGCATAGGTATTTTCATAATAACCATTTTGGGTATCACATTTTAAAGTAATAGATTCACCATGTGGTGTCGTATCTTCTGTGGAAAATGTCAATTTTGTTTTAGAATTTTGATATTTAAGAGAGCTAACGCCAAGAATCGGAATTGACGAATTTGCACAAGGAAGACCGTATTGTTTTTTTGCATCACTGTAGGTAAGGTCGGAAAAACTAAACAAGGCAAGGGGTGGACTATTATTTGCTTGTGTATGAAGAAAAACCATGAGAAACGCCGAATACAACAGCAGAAAATTTAACATGGTTTTTCATAAATTTTTTTTTTACTACAATGCATTAAGCATTACCGGCAGAAGCTTCTTGTTGAGCCTTCTTTTTTGCTTCAGCTCTTTCTTTGGCTTTTTGTTTTGCAATTTCTGCTTGCTCAGCTTTTTGTTTTGCAATTTCTTTCCTTGAAACCCCAACGCTTGAAGTTTTTACTGGTTCAATGAATTTTTCAAGACCTTGAAATCCAATAGATGCAAGTTTTTTTGCAACAGTTTCACTTGGAATTGCACCATTTTTTAGCCATTTTTCTACTGAATCACGGATAATAACAAGCTTTTTGCGTTGCTCTGTTTCTTTGTCAACCATAGGATTGAAGTACCCAAGTTTTTCTAGTGGTTTACCATCTCTTTTTTTGCGAGAATCTATTGCAACAATATCATAAAAAGGACGTTTTTTCGAACCTCTTCTTGCTAATCTAATTTTTACAGCCATTACTTGAAACTAAAATGATACCATCATCACAACTATTATTTTTAAAAGTGTCAAGTATTTTTATTTTTTTAAAAAAATAACTTGAAATCATCATTTTTTTGCTGCCTGCTAATGTAGCAATTGTTTGTTATGTATATGAAAATACTTAGCTTTATACTTTTGTTAACATTTTTCTGTACCAATGTTTTTGCAATGAGTCGAAGGAAGGACCCGGATATTTTTGAAGATTTTCACAGAGAAATTTATGCACATCATTTAGCAATACAACAACATATGGATACAATGTTTGATGAGCATAAAAAATACATGGAAAGTATGCAAAAGAAAATGTTAAAAAGCAATGCTTCTATAAGGATTACGCAACCCTCGGAGTGTCAGTATAATGTTGTATTTCCCGATTTTGACAAAAGCGATATTCAAGTATCTTTTGATGATGGTATTCTTTCTATTACAGGACATAAAAAAAACAAAGGGGAAAATTCCGAACATAATGCGAATTTTTTGTATAACTTTTCTGTACCAAATAATTGTGAAGGTAAACCGAATGTAAAATATACAAAAAACGGTGCTGAAGTTACATTTAATACAACCACAAAAGACAAAAATGTTTTTAAAAATACACTTGACAATTAATTTTTCCTCTCTCTTTTGGGAAGAAGTCAAAGTTTCGTTTAAAAACAGATGCCAAAATTAAAGACAAAATCCAGTGCAAAAAAACGCTTTAAGTTTAGTGCAAGCGGTTTGGTGATTCGTTATGCTGCAAAACGTCGTCACAACCAAGGGAATAGATCTAGAAAAGCATTGCGTCAAAGCAAAGGTCCAATTACATGTAAACCTGAAGTTGCAAAAATTATTAAAAAATACTTATTTCAATAGGTTATGTCAAGAGTAAAAAGAGGTGTAACATCACATAGAAGGCACAAAAAAGTTCTTGAGCAAACGAAAGGCTTTAGAGGTAGAGCAAAATCTTGCTTCAGAGTTGCCATTCGTAGATTACAAAAAGCATGGGAATACGCTTATGTTGGACGCAAAGTTAAAAAAAGAGATTACCGTTCCCTATGGATTCAAAGAATTAACGCAGCCACAAGAATGCACGGCTTGAAGTATTCGACTTTTATGAATGCTCTTAAAAAAGCTGGTATTGAGCTAGATAGAAAAATTCTTGCAGACCTCGCCCTGAACCATTCAGATGAATTTGCAAGTATTGTTGCAGAAGCAAAAAAGCATATTGCTTAAAAATGATTTTAATATACTCAATAATACTCTTACTGTATATTGCGTTTTGTTCTGTATCAATTTTTGCTAAACGCACTTCATTATCCGTTTATCTTTATGGTTTAATTTCTGTTCTAACATTCTTTCTTTATTACACATACAACGCTGCAGATGTTGCATTAACAGAAATATCCGTTGGAGTATTGTTAACTTTCTTCTTCTTTTACTTTGTTCATTCAAAGTCCCATGTAAACTATTCTGAATATAAGAACTTGTTATTGGTCGCCTTGATTGGAATTTATTGTGTAGCAATTTTTTGCATCTTGCTTTATATCGGTTTTTTGCTTGATGATTTATCTCTGTTGCAGGAATATTCATTGTACTACAATACCAGTTCTTACAATGAAACACATATTGCAAACACTGTAACGGCGGTTTTAGCGTCGTATCGTGGTTTTGATACCCTGGGAGAAACGCTTATTATTGCAATATCAAGCTTTGGAGTGCAAACTATTCTTAAGCATTACAAATAACGATACCCGCTTATAAAAAATTTAATATCATTCAGTTTTCCATTTTTTTGTTTCTGGATTTTTTCAAAATATATATTCAATTCAACATGAATAGTTTTTTTTGATAGTTGCTTACCGTCAAAAATATAAAGCAATACTGTAACGATTGCTTGTTTGGGAATTGGCGTTGGCATAAGAAAGTCGTGTATAGACTGCATGAAAGACTGCTGGTTTACATTGAAATCAACATTTTGTACAGCAGCCTTAACGAATCCACCATTTTCCAGTTTTTTTGCATACTCCTTGTTGAATTTATCCTGTAGAAGTTTTAAAACGGCAGAAGACGAGTAATTTTGCATATATTTGGTTTTTTGCATATATGCCAAATATTGATTATCACTTTTTTCATATGTTTCAAAATTTGTAACATATGTCTTAATTGTATAAAGAAGAATATTCATATCGTTGCTATGGTAATATTTGCCGATTTTTTCCATTACCGGGAATAAAGAAACATCGTGGTTTGTGTAAATCACCTTTGTAACTCTTTCTTGTTTTGCTACGGCCTTATATGCTTCTTGTACTGCAAAAATACTCATTCCTGTGGCAATAAGTGTTGTCATTACTGCAAAAGCAATAAATCTAATAGACTGTATATATTTTAAATAATACCATTGCTTTGCCTCCTCAAAATATTCTTTCATTTTTTAAGATATTTATGTAAGTACTGTCCTGTAATACTTTCCTTTACTGACACAATATGTTCCGGAGTTCCGCATGCAACTACCTCACCACCATGAACGCCCCCTCTTGGTCCAATATCAATAATGTAATCTGCTGTTTTAATTACATCCATATTATGCTCAATAATAACAACCGAGTTTCCATGGTCAACAAGTTGTTGAATGACTTCGAGAAGTTTTTTAATATCACTTGAATGAAGACCAGTTGTCGGTTCATCAAGAATATATAAAGTATTGCCTGTATCTTTTTTTGATAACTCTCTTGCAAGCTTGATTCTTTGGCTTTCACCGCCCGAGAGCGTTGTTGCAGGTTGACCAAGTTTCATATAATCAAGACCAACCATTGCAAGATATTTCAACTTATTTGAAATTAAATCAATGGGTTTAAAGAATTCATAAGCCTCACCGATTGACATTTCAAGAACATCGGAAATAGATTTTCCTTTGTATTTGACCTCTAATGTTTCTTTATTATATCTCTTTCCCTTGCACACTTCACACTCAACATAAACATCTGGTAAAAAATGCATTTCAACCTTAATGATACCATCTCCTTGACAAGCTTCACACCTTCCACCTTTCACATTGAAAGAGAATCTTGAGGATTTATAACCCTTCCTTTTAGCTTCCGGAAGATTTGCAAACCAATCACGAATATGTGTAAAACATGCTGTATATGTTGCAGGATTCGACCTTGGTGTTCTTCCGATCGGAGATTGATCAATTTCGATAATTTTGTCAATATGTTCCAAGCCGGTAATTTCAGTATGAATTCCAGGTTTAACCGAAGTTGAGTGTAACCTTTTTGCAACTGCACGGTATAATGTTTCCATAACAAGTGATGACTTGCCACAGCCGCTGACACCGGTTACGCACACCATCATTCCTAGTGGAAACTCGACATCGATATTTTTAAGGTTATTTGACCGTGCACCTTTTATAACGATTTTAGCGTCGGGATTACCCCTTCTTCTTGCGTGCAGTCCTTCAATTCTTTCTTTTCCGGCAAGATACTTTCCTGTGATGCTGTTAGGATTTTCAATAACCTCTTGAGGTGTTCCCTTGGCAACAATGTAACCCCCCTTCTCGCCAGCAACAGGACCAATATCAATTAGCATATCTGCTTCCATCATTGTTTCTTCATCATGTTCAACAACTACAACTGTGTTTCCAATATCTCTTAGATGTTTAAGTGTTTTAATTAGCTTTGCGTTATCAGATTGATGAAGACCAATCGATGGTTCATCAAGAACATACAGTATTCCGGTAAGTTCCGAACCAATTTGACTTGCCAGTCTAATTCTTTGGCTTTCACCGCCTGAAAGAGTTTTGGCCTCTCTTGCAAGGGTTAGATAATCCAACCCTACATTATGTAGGAAGTATAGTCGTTTAATAATTTCCTTCACAGGTCTTTCACCTATCTCTCTTTGTTGTTCGGTTAATTGTGGAATCAGTTCTTCAAACCATTTAATAGCATCGGATATTGTGAGAAAACAAACTTCCCCGATGTTTTTTTCTGCAATTTTAACAGCAAGACTTTGTTCTTGTAAACGATAACCATGGCACACATGACAATAAGTTTCGTCTTGAAATCTAGCAATCTCTTCACGAATTGCGTCGCTTTCAGTTTCACGAAGACGAGCTTCTAAAATATTAATTACACCTTCAAAGGACCTTTTCATTTTAGATTTACGCAGACCGTCTGAATATTCAATTTCTACCTCTTCTTCATTATTGCCGTGAAGTACCATGTTTTGAATATTTTCAGGAAGATTTTTCCATGGCTCTCTCATGGAAAAATCATAATGTTTTGCAAGGCCTGTAAGAATTTGGTAATAAAGCTTATTACTTGTTAAATTTTCCCATGGTGAAATCACTCCTTCTGATAGCGACTTATCTTCATCTGGAATTATAAGTTCTTTCATGAAGTAATGTTCTTTTCCAAGGCCATTACATGCAGAACAAGCGCCATACGGGCTATTAAATGAAAAAATGCGTGGTTCCAAATCTTCAATGACAAATCCAGAAACAGGACAAGAAAATTTCTCTGAATATACTAAATGATGTTCTAAACTTGCAGTTTTACCATTTTTGAACTTAAACTCTGTTGTTGTTTCGCCATTTTCATCAACAGGAAAGTACTGAATATCAACATACATTAAACCATTGGCAAGGTTAATTGCGCTTTCAATTGAAGACGCAAGCCTTTCTTTGATGTCCTCGGTAATTTCAATACGATCAACAACAATTTCCATATTGTTTTTGCGATTTTTGTCATCAATTTCTGCATCATCAATGTTCATGTAATCCCCATTAAGGCGAACCCTTTGGTAACCTTGTTTACGCAATGAAATTAAAAGCTTTTTGTGTTCACCTTTCTGACCTCTAATAATTGGTGCAAGAATATTTAATTTTGTGCCAATTGGAAGCTCCATAATTTCTTGAATCATCTGTGAAGATGTTTGGCTTGTGATTGGTTTTCCTGTTGCAGGAGAGTAAGGTACTCCAATACGAGCAAATAACACACGAAGATAGTCGTAAATTTCAGTTACAGTTGCAACTGTTGATCTTGGATTTTTTGACGAAGTTTTTTGGTCAATTGCAATTGCCGGCGAAAGATTGCCGATGTAGTCAACATCAGGTTTGTTTTGAATATTTAAAAACTGCCTTGCGTAGGCAGATAAACTTTCAACATAACGCCTCTGACCTTCCGTATACAATGTGTCAAATGCAAGCGAAGACTTTCCACTTCCACTTGGTCCTGTAATTACAACAAGTTTATTTTTTGGAATTTCAATATCAATATTTTTTAAGTTATTTTGTCTTGCCCCGTGTATGATGATTTTGTCTTCCGTACTCATTATTTTGAATTAGATATTAATGCAATATGTTAATAATTGCAATTAAATTTAATGTCAAGGTTTGCTTGCGTATCAACTTTTGTATAAATTTTTAGTGCAAAGTAAAAAACTTGCTTCCTCAATTGAATTTTATGTTTTAAGGGCTGTTGTAATTATTTTGCAACAAATATGAAACAATAACAAAAAGCCATTTGCTTGACATTCAAACCGCCCGTTTTATTGGGTGGGAAGGTTTTTATAATTGACTTTTTAAATCTTAAAAATACAAAAGTTTGTAACTATCATCAAAAAAATAATGCAAAATTCAAAACTGTGCAAATGTAAAGACTGTCAAAAAGAAGTAAGTAAAAACGCAAAAACTTGCCCACATTGTGGTGTAAAAGATCCTTCAATTAAAATTTCCGATGCAATTGGTGGTTTTATAGTTTTAGCTATCATTGTATTGTTATTTGTTGGTTTGATTGTATTTATTGGGCTCGGTGTTGATAAATTTAATTCTGATAAAGGTGAAGTATTGCAAAAAAATAATGATAAACCTGCATCTGATACAGCCAAACAAAAGGAGATTGATAATCAATCATCTATGCTTGTTTTGTGCGATAATTATTTTAGGAAAAAAATTGCGGTTTACAAAGGTTCAAAATTACATACTTTTTTAGGACATAGAAGTACCTTTATTAGAGAGAAAGATATTAAGTTTGTTATAGAGGCCACTGTGGTAAATGCTTTTGGTGCTGAACAGAAAGTTTCAGTTGGTTGCTATGTAAATAAAAATCACAAACCCGATGAATATAACAATTATAGTGATATAACTTCATTTGAAGTTTATGACTATTAATGATTGGAAATAAAACCGAAGGAAAATTAATTCCTTGACAATTCCATTCAACAAGCAAAAGAGTAGGCGTTTGTTAAGTAAAATTTTGGTATGGAATCGGCTGTTGTTGTTGGTCTCCAATGGGGGGACGAAGGAAAGGGTAAAATTGTTGATTATCTCTCCCCAAATTATGATATCATCGCTCGTTTTCAGGGTGGAAACAACGCAGGGCATACAATAATGTTTAACGGGCAAACATACAAACTTTCATTAGTACCATCTGGAATATTCTGTGGTAAAATTGCTTATATTGGTCCTGGTGTAGTTCTTGATCCTTCTGTGCTTCTTTCGGAAATGGAATATCTTAAAGATATGGGCTTTGATACCAAAAAATACCTTAAAATTGCAAAAAACACCCATGTAATTTTAGAGCTTCATAAGAAGCTTGATGCGCGAAACGAAGAGTGTATAACAAATACAAAAAAAATCGGTACTACAAAGAGAGGCATCGGTTTTGCTTATCAAGATAAAGTAGCCAGAAGAGGTATAAGAATTTGTGATATTCCAAATACAGAATTACTTACACAGGCAGTGGAAAATTTATACAACCATAATGAATGTTTCATTAATTTTACACAAGAAGATATTGTTACCACAATTGACAGTTTGAAAATTTTTTATGGTAAAGTTAAAGATTTACTAGTTCATCCTGTTGAATTTATGAATGCTAATATTGGTAAATCCGTGTTATTCGAAGGTGCACAAGGTATATTGCTTGATATAACATTTGGAACATATCCGTATGTAACATCTTCAAATACTGTTTCTGGGCAATGTTATGCAGGTTCAGGTTTTGGAAAAATACAAAACAAAAAAGTTTTTGGAATTGTTAAAGCGTATTCAACAAGAGTAGGTGAAGGTCCGTTTCCAACTGAAGATTTTGATATCTTAGGGCAAAGCCTTCAAGCTCAAGGAAAGGAAATAGGAACAATAACCCAAAGAAAAAGAAGGTGTGGTCCTCTTGATTTAGTTGCACTAAAGTACGCTTGTGATGTTTCCGGTGCAACGGATTTAATTCTTACTAAAATTGATGTTCTTGATGATCTATCGGAAATTCCTTTATGTGTAGAATATGAAAGTTTCGGAAAAGTGTTTCCTCTTTCAATACAAGACCAGGCTCAAATAAAACCGAAGTACATTACAATGAAAGGTTGGAATGCAAAAACCAGTGATGTTAAAGATTATCAAAGCCTGCCAAGTAATACTAAAAAATATATCGAATATATTGAAAATTATACAGGTGTAAATGTTACTTTAGTTTCAAATGGTCCAGATAGAAACTCAATAATTCTAAAGAAATGATTAAATATCTATTTATTCTTTTATATTTTTGTATCGGTAGTTACTCGTTTGCGTTTTACCATGAATTTAAAGTTAATAGCTTGCCGAAAAATGTAAATGTACTCTACTTACGCGACGCTCTTAGATATCTTTCTCTTGCAAGTAATCAAGAAGAGATAATTGATGCTACCTTTAATGCTGACTCTAATATAAAGTCAAAACTGTTAACTTTCTCAAAGGAAGGTATTAGAGTGTTAATTATTAAAGATTTATCTTCCAATGTGCAAATTGTGAATATTATCTCTCTTCGTAATGCAGAGGATTTATATCATGCATCAATCGCAACAACAAACCAAGGCCAACTTTTTACCTTTCCAGTAAATTCTTATTATGCTACAATATATGCAGAAATTAGGGAAGTAATTATTCGCAATATCAATCGTGGTGTTGTAAAAATCAATACACTTGGTACTGCGTCTACTTATGGCACTCTTCTTGCAATTGAATTATCATCTCTTCAAATTCCGGTGGAATCTATTATTTTATTTGGAGGGACAAGATTTACGGATCAAAAAACTCAGGACGGTATATCAAATACCTTTGGTTTAAAAATGCTTGCGGTAACTCATGAGTATGATTTAAGTCATAAAATGCAAATGAAAAAAGGTTATGCAGAAACATTAATGAATGAATTTATTATTTGTGAAAATAAAAATTGCAATGATACTGTATTTCAGCAAACACATTTTACAATTAACGAGTTACTAAAGCATTTTTCTAATACTCCACATAAACATGCAACAATATATCACGATTCTTTATTAAAATACAATGAAAAGCGCACTTATTAAGACTCTAAAGTTTATTATTTTTGGCAAAGCAAAAAATTACAAAAAAAAAGACTACTTTCTAATGCCACTTTATGCGGTTTTAATTGCAGTGTTTTTTAGATCTCTCTTTTTTGATCATTTTCATGTACCATCGGGTTCAATGTTAAATACGCTTTTAATTGGAGATAAAATCTCGATATCAAAGGGAGTGTACGGATACAGCAGGTATTCATTTCCATTTGGTTTAGCTCCAATTAAGGGTAGAATTTTTGTTAAAGAACAGCCACAGAGAGGCGATATTGTTGTTTTCAAGTTGCCGTCAAACAAACGAACAAATTATGTTAAAAGATTGGTTGGTCTTCCAGGGGATACAATCCGCATTCAAAATGGTATTTTGGAAATCAATGGTAAAGAAGTTGAGCGTCTTAAAATTGATACTAATAGTGAATATACGACTTTTGTAGAAACATTACCAAATGGAGTCAAATACAAAGTGATTGAATACACTCAAAATTCTATAGCTGACAACGTGCCACCGTTTTTTGTTCCGGCAAATCATTACTTTTTTATGGGTGATAACCGTGATAACTCGCAGGATAGTCGTTTTTCTGCAGTTGGTTTTGTCCATGAAGAATTGCTTCTTGGAAAAGTAAATCGTATTTTAATTTCTTCACCAAACTCACTTATAAATATTTTTAAATGGAATAATATTCGCAAAGAGAGATTCTGGAAAAATCCTTATGATATCAAAACACCACGCGAACATCAAGGTAATTAGATTTGACAAATTAATTTTAAAAATCACTTGACAATTAAAAGATTATTGCCTTCTTGCAAAGAAAAATGTTGTTTTAAAAATGCAATTTACAGCAGAAATTAGAGAAACTTTTGGCTCATTGAAAGCAAAAGTATTAAGGAAAAACGCTCTTGTGCCTGGTACAGTATATAAAAACAATGGTGATGTTGTACATTTTTCTATTGAAGAAAAGGCGTTATTGAAAGCTATTGAAAGTTACAAATTCTTGAATACATGTTTTGACTTTACTATAAATGGTAAAACTATGAAGGTTTTACCAAAAAGTATTGATTTTCACCCGATCACAGAAAAACCACTCCATGTTGAGTTTAGGGAAGTTCCACAAAAAGGAAATGTTGAAGTATTGGTTCCAATTGTAGTTGAAAATCGTACAAAGTCTATTGGGATTAAATCCGGTGGCAAGCTTAATGTTCCACAACATAACATTCTTGTATCGTGCGGTCCATCTAATATTCCTGAAAAAATTGTTATTGATATTGAAAAGTTTGGTATCGGTCGAACGGTATTTACGCGTCATCTTCAAACGGATGGTACATATTCTTTTCCAAAAGATGTCTTTGTTTTAAGTATTCTTGGTCGTGGTAGAAAGGACAAAGGTGAAGAAAATTCTTCTTCAGAAAATTAATTTTTTAAAAAGTCATGTTTGCAATTATAAAAGTTGGTGGTAAGCAATTTAAAGTCTCTCCTGAGCAGGAGCTTGATATAGACCTTCTAAACAAACAAGAAGGAGATTCGTTTGAAATAAGCGATGTTCTTTTGGTTTCTGGTGAAAAGCTAAATTTAGATCCTAAAAAAACATTAGTAAAATGTGAAGTAGTTAAACATTTTAGAGGTCCTAAGCTTGTTGTGTTTAAAAACCGTCAGCGTCATACCTTTAGAAAGAAAAAAGGTCACAGACAAGATTACACAAGGGTAAAAATTAAAGAAATTGTAAATAATTAGTAAAATATGGCTAGTAAGAAGGCTGGTGGTAGTACCAAAAATGGCAGAGATTCCAATCCTCAGTACCGTGGTGTAAAAAAATTTGGTGGTGAATATGTTGTTCCTGGTAATATTATAGTGCGTCAGGTTGGAAATAGTTTTCATGCCGGTAAGGGTGTTGGGTGTGGAAGAGATTATACTTTGTTTGCACTATCGGAAGGTCAGGTTCAGTTTCGTGTTGGTTCTGGCAATAAAAGATTCGTTTCTGTTGTTAGCGAATAAAACTGAATAAAACTTTTTGAAGATTTTGTTCTATGTAGAACTATCTTTATTACATTGATACACATTTTACTATTTCTTTATTTATAGCTTTGTTTGCAAGTGAGACTCTGACTGTATTGGACAATATATTTGAAAAATCTTTTACTAAAAATCTTTTCTTTTTGAAATTTTCTAAAACCCCTTCAATATTTTGAACCTTAAAAAGCACAAAATTTGCTTCCGTTACATATATTTTGTTAATATTGTTTTGTTGAGTAAGAACTTCAATAAATGACTTTCTTTCTGAAAGAAATTCCTGTATGAATTTTTCAATTTCTCTTTTGTTATTATTAATATATTGTAGTGTCGAAAGTGCGATTTGTGCATTGAGAGAACTTACAGAAAACGGTGCTTGGAATTTTTTTATATTACCAACATTTTGTGCAATTACAAAGCCGATTCTTATACCTGCACAGCCGTAAAACTTGGAAAGTGTCCTTAATATTATTAAATTTGGGTATTTCTGCATTAATTTAACTGAAGAGTCTTTCCCGGAAAACTCAATGTATGCTTCGTCAATAACAATTTTTTTACCGGTTTGTAAAATTTTCTCAATTTGATTATATTCCAGCATTGTACCGGTTGGAGAATTTGGGTTTGGAATAAATGTTAAACACGGATTGTGCGTGTTGATATTTGTAATCAATGCATCAACATTAATTTCAAGGTTTGTATTAAGTTTGTGCTTAATTACATTCAAGCCCAGATTTTTTGCATAGTTTTCATACATTGAAAATGTTGGGTCTGTAATTAAAATGCTTTGTTTTGCGAAACATTGTTGAAGTAAAAAAATTCCATCATCACTTCCGTTTGTTAAAAGAATGTTGTTTGCATCAACGCCATATAGTTTCCCCGCCTCACATTCAATTTGCCTATACATTTCTGTGTTTGGGTAGCGGTTGAGGTTTTCTATTTTCAAAATTTCCTGCTTGCAAAAAGAAAAATAATTTTCGTTTAGGGAAAGATTAAAAAAACCCTCGTTTTGAGTTACTTGATACATTTTACCTTGATTTTCAATTGTATATAGTTTGCAGTTGTTTGAAATAAAAGTCAAACACAATGGAAGAAAGATTAAAAATTGCCATTCAAAAAAAAGGAAGATTACACGACGATACCCTTAACATGTTTAAAAACGCAGGTTTTCGTTTCACAAGGGACAGCACCGGCTTTATTATGCCATGCGAAAACGCCGAATTTGACTTAGTGTTGTTAAGAGATGATGACATTCCAACCGTTGTTGCACAGGGGGCTTTTGAGTTGGGGATTGTTGGATACAATGTTTATTATGAAGATTGCCTTGGCAGTGAAAACATTAAAGATAGTACAGAAATTTTACAGAAATTTCCATTTGGAAAGTGTAGGTTGTCGTGTGCTCACAACTATGGTGACGTTGATAGTGGCACTTTTGCTTTATTTATGGCACATAAAATTGCAACATCATACCCAAATACCGTTAAAGAGTGGCTATCAAAAACTCATTCATTAACAAATGATAGACAGTCGGTTGAAATCATAGAAATGAAAGGTTCTGTTGAGCTTGCACCGAGGTTTGGAATTGCAGATGCAATTTGCGATTTAGTCTCTTCAGGAATGACACTTAAAGAAAATCACCTTGTTGAAGGTGAAACAATTTTGCACTCAACAGCAATTTTAATTGCGAATAACAACTTCAACCAAAGCAATGAAACATATAAACACATCATTGAAACAATTGAGGAAAACACCTCCGCAAAAGATAAAAAATACATAATGTTTAATTGTGAAGAAAAAAACCTTGAGGAAATTCTTAAAATTATTGATTTTGTGGAATCTCCAACAGTAATGCCTCTTGCAAAAAAAGGTATGAACGCCGTTCATATCATGTGTAGTGAAAATGATTTTAGAGCTGTTCATAATAAGTTAAAACAAGCAGGGGCAACATCAATTTTGGTAATGTCTGTTGAAAAAGTAATGTAAATTTATGCAAATCAATCAAACTTTGGGTATTTTTGAAGCTCAAACTCTTCTTCAAAACAGGAATAAGTTCCAGCAAGATACATCTCTTCAAGAAAGCCTTTACTCAATTCAAGCAGAAATTAAAAAAAATGGAGATGATGCCCTAAAATATTTCACGCAAAAGTTTGATGGTATTGCACTTGAAAATCTTTTTGTAACGAAAGAAGAAATTCAAAATGCAAAAGTAGGCAAAGAATTGGAAGAGGCAATTACTCTTGCGTATAATAATATAAAAGAGTTCCATATGGAACAATTACAAACCCTTCAAAACCAGAAAAAAGTTGAAACAACAAAAGGTGTTGTTTGTTGGCGGAAATTCACTCCAATTGAAAAGGTTGGGCTTTATATTCCTGGTGGAACGGCACCACTCTTTTCAACGGTGTTGATGACAGCCATTCCTGCACAAATTGCAGGTTGCAGGGAAATAATTTTGGCAACGCCACCACAAAAAGATGGTACAATTCACCCGGCAATTCTTTTTACTGCAAAATTGTGTGGAGTTAAGAAAATCCTGAAAGTTGGTGGAGCTCAAGCTATTTTTGCAATGGCGTACGGAACGCAGTCCGTGCCAAATATTTATAAAATTTTTGGTCCGGGAAATAAATTTGTAGATGGTGCAAAACAAATAGTTCAAAACGCTGTTGCAATTGATATGCCTGCCGGCCCGAGTGAAGTCATGGTTGTATGTGATGATACTGCAATCCCAAAAGTCATTGCAAGTGATATTCTATCTCAGTTAGAGCATGATCCATCTTCTTCTGCGGTATTGATTTGTAATTCACAAAAACATATTGAACAAATTAATAATGCAATTGTGGAAAGGGTAAATATTTCCCCAAGGTGGAACATTATTGAGAAGTCCATAAAAAATTACCACCCAATTTATTGTAAAAATTTAGAAGAAAGTGCTGACTTCATTAACGAATATGCACCGGAGCATTTAATTTTAAACATGCAAGGCTACCAAAATTTTGCAGAAAAAATCACGAATGCCGGTTCGGTGTTTTTGGGAAAGTATGCGGCGGAATCTATTGGGGACTATGCAAGTGGAACGAATCACACTCTTCCAACGAACGGTTTTGCAAAATCTTTTTCAGGTTTAAGTGTAGAATCCTTTGGCAAATTTGTAACATTTCAAGAAATTTCACAAGACGGCTTTAACAATATTTCAAACTCGGTGAAAATCATGGCAGAGGCAGAAGGCTTGCATGAACATGCAAATGCGATATATACTCGGTTTTAGTTTTTTAACAAATTTCTTAATTTGTTAACATCAAAGTTTTTAATATCATCAAAAGAAATGCCATTACTTTCCATTTTACTCATAACTTTTGCCATATCTTTCATTTTTTGAATTTGATTCAAAAGTTTTTTAACATCGGCAAGTGTTGTTCCAGAGCCTTTTGAAATTCTTACTCTTCTTGAGCCAGACTTTTCAAGTAAATCAGGATTGAGCCTTTCCTTTTGTGTCATTGAAAGAATGATTGCTTCTTGTTTTGAGAAATCTATATTTTTAGCCATTTGTGAAATATCGCCCATTTGGCTTGCACCCGGTAGAAATGAAAGAACTTTTGAAATGCCACCCATGTTTTTCATTGAGCGAATCTGCACGAGATAGTCGTCAAAAGTCATTTTTCCTGCAACAACTCTATCCTTCATTGAGTTCAATTTACCTTCCCCCATTTCTTCGTATGCTTTTTCAACAATAGACTCAATATCGCCGCGATCAAGCAGCCTTGACGCAATCCTTTCCGGGTGAAACTCCTCTAAAGCATTGCCATCTTCACCGGTTCCAAGATACTGAATTTGCAGATTTGTCTCATGACGCACATTAATCGCTACACCGCCACGGGTATCTCCCTCGGTTTTTGTTAAAATAACACCTGTGCATGGTATGACTTTGTTAAATTTCTGTGCAATATTAATTGACTGTCTTCCAATCATTGAATCTAGAACTATAATGCTTGCGTTTGCATGAGATGCTTTGTGTATTTGATTGATTTCTTCATAACCTTGGTCACCTTCAACTCCTGGGGTATCAATAATTACAACATTATAACCTTCTTTTTTGGCGCTTAAAATTGCATTTTCAACAAGCTCTTTTGAAGAAATATTTTGCTTATACTGTATACAAAAAATTCCATTTGTTCTGGCAAAAGATTCAAGTTGCTTTGCTGCTGCTGGGCGGTGGACATCTGCAGATGCAACACATACCTTCACTTGGTGTTTTTTTTCAAGGTGTTTTGCAAGTTTAACAGCAGTTGTAGTTTTTCCGGAACCATATGGACCGACAAGTAAAATAATTTCAAAAGAACTTCCAAGCTTGATACCTTTAAATTCGTTTCCAAGTAATGCCATTAATCTTTTTTGTACAATAGCGGCAATTGCATCTGCTGGATCAAGGTTTTTTGGTAGAGATTTACCAATTAAATCTTCTTTAATATCCCCAACAAGTTTGCTAGCAACGGACGGTGCAACATCGGCACCAAGTAAAGCAATTCTAATTTCCTCCGTTGCTTCAATAATGTCTTTTTCCGTTAGAACAGATTTAGAAGAAAGCTTTCCGAAGATTTTACCAAAAGATGAAGATATTGAACCAAACATATATATTTCAATAAAATTTTAACGGAAAGTATATTATAAATTAAGTATGTCAACTTTTTACTGTTTACTTAATGAAAATTTCCTTGAATAAATTGAAGTATTGTTAATAGTATATTATTTTATATTTCCATAATTAAAATGCTAAAAATTTTAACCATTGAAAACATTGTGTTAGTAAAAAAGGCATACCTTGAATTCAACGGTGGTTTGTGTGTTTTAACTGGTGAAACAGGAGCTGGCAAATCAATTGTACTTAACTCTATTTTAACTTTACTTGGAAGAGAGGTTAAATCAAAAGCGTTGCTTCGCCAAGGTTGTAAATATGGTGCAATTGAGGGGGTGTTTCAAAATATTCCGGAAGAAACGGAAAGGGTGCTTCTTGAAAATGCAATCACTCCAACAAAAGAACTGAAAATTAAGTGTATTTTACAAGAAGAGGGTGGTATGCGTTCTTTTGTGAACAATGAGCAAGTTTCACAAACATTAATTAAACAGATTGGCGAAACTCTTATTGAGGTGAATCGCCAACATGAACAAACATATTTAATGGAGGAAAAAAACCATATAAATATTCTTGATGAATACGCTCAAAATCAATCTATATTGACACAATTAGCAGAAAAATACCGTGAAATACAAGTTTGTGAAAAAGAAATCCAAGAAACCATTGCAAGAAACAAGCAAATTGCCTTTGAAATTGATTATCTGAATGAAACTCAAACTGAATTAAAAAATGCAAAGATCGGTGAAAATGAATATGAAGAGCTTCAAGAAAAGCGCATTCAAAACAAGAAGAAGCACAATATTTTTGAAACATTAACAACGGCATCAAATAAGCTTGAAGGAGCGTCCGTTGGGCAAATTTTAATGAATATACACCGAATGATTGCCCCAATTGCAACGGACGACATGGAAACCCTTTCCCAAACGATAGACCGCATCTGCATTGATATTCAAGAAGTTGAGGGTGTGATTGCCTCCCTTATTGAAAAAAATTATATTAATATTTCTGAAATAGATCAAGATGAAGAACGGTTTTTCCTCTTGCAAGATTTAGCCCGTAAATATAAAACTCAGCCGTTTGAACTTTACCAGTACAAAATAGAAGTTGAAAGAAAAATTGAAAGCTTTAATAAAACAGAAGAATCAATTGCCCATTTAAACAAAAAGAAAGAACAGCTTGAAAGGGAATACTTAGTGCTTGCACAAGAGCTAAGGCAAAAAAGAATTACTGCCGCAAAAGAACTTTCGGAAAAAGTTAATATCTCACTTTCAGCACTACAAATGGATGGTGCATCTTTTAAGGTTGAAATGCAAGAAACTAAGATGAAAAAAACCGGTATTGATGTTATTTCATTTGCTATTGAAACAAATAAAAATATGGGGTTTGGAAAGCTTTCAAAAATAGCCTCAGGCGGTGAAATTTCTCGGATTGTTCTTGCAATTAAGGCAGCAATTGCGCATTTAAAGCAAATTCCTTGTGTAATTTTTGACGAAATTGACACAGGTATTAGTGGCAAAACAAGTAATGCGGTTGGTGAGGTTATGCTTAAACTTGCACAGAATACTCAAATTATTGTAATTACTCACCAGCCGCAGGTTGCAGCAAAAGCACATGACCACTTCCGCATTTACAAAAAACAAGAAAATGATTTAACCGAAACAATTGTTGAAAAACTTGGAAGCGATGAACGCATTCAAGAAATTGCCCGCCTTCTTTCGGGTGAGCATATTACACAAGAAGCCCTTTCAAATGCAAGGATTTTACTGGGTTAGAGGTTGTTTGTGTATTATCTTGCGTACCTCTTTTCTGTATTATTAGTTCGCGTAGCTTTGACAGTTGCTACTTCATTTTCTCTTTACTTATATTATACACATTGATGTTGTTTGGGTACCATCAGCGTTGTTTCACCTGAAGTAAGTTGTTTGGAATTGGATAGGTATGTAATTTCAGTATTTATTAGTTATTGAGAATACTAGCATATTTTTACACGCATTGCAACAATAATTCTTGATATTTTATCTTGTTATTGTCCTCTTGTTGAGTTAATAATTTAAACAAATTGCATGAAAGCTACTAAAACTCAAATTTTTTTTCTCATTTTGGTAATGGTTTTTTCCGGAATGTTAACACTTGGTAATTTTATCAATATTCCTTTTATAAAAAATTCAAAAATTAATCTTGGGCTTGACTTGCAAGGTGGTACGGATATTCTTCTGCAAGTGGATATCAATGATTATATTCAGAACTATAAACAAAACCTTGTGCGTGATGTTAAGAAGTCTTTATTTGATGATAAAATTGGGTATAAAAACTTTCAGGTCAACAATGAAAACTTTTCATTTGAAATTAGAGACGCTAAAAATCTGAAGACCACAAAAAAAATTCTTCATGGAATTGGCGTTTCGTTTAAACATCAAGATACAGTATTTTATTTAGATGTTTCAAATACTGTTCTTACAGAGATGAAGAAAAAAGTTTTGGAGCAATCAATAGAAGTGATTCGTAAAAGAGTTGATGAGCTTGGTAATAAAGAAATTTCAATTTATGGTGTTGATGATGATAAAATTTCTTTACAAATACCAGGAAAAAATGATCCAAAAACAATTGAAAAATTACTTAACACTCAAGCAAAATTAACATTTCATTTAATGGACGACCAACCATTTGTTGCAAATAAGTCAACAGACAATCCAAATATCAAAGTTTTAGATGGGGAAAATATTGGTTATTATTATGCAGTTATAAAAGACGTCATAATTGATGGGGCGGACTTAGAAACTGCATCTGCAACAATTACTGAAAGCGGAGAAGCTGCAGTTTCGTTTAAATTTAATAATAGAGCAGCAACAGTTTTTGGAGATGTCACAATGCAAAACATTGGTAGACCTTTTGCCATTGTTCTTGATGACAAGGTTCTTTCTGCTCCAAATATAAAAGAGCCTATACTTGGTGGCTCAGGAGTAATTTCCGGTTCGTTTACAACAAAAGAAGCAAATGAGCTTGCACTGCTTTTGCGTGCCGGTGCGCTTCCGGCAAAAATTGATATTGTAAAGCAGGAAAACATTAGTGCAACTCTGGGGCAAGAATCAATTATATTGGGTATAAAATCAATGTTTGCCGGAATTTTCTTGGTTTGTCTTTACATGATAATAAGATATAAAGTACTTGGTGGAATTGCTCTTTTTGCTTTGATTGTAAACATTTTGTGTATGTTTGCGTTTTTGTCTTTGTTTAATTCAACTTTAACATTGCCTGGTATTGCCGGTATTATTTTAACAATCGGTATGGCTGTAGATGGTAATATTATTATTTTTGAAAACATAAAATCTCTGCAGAAAAAAATGCAGAAAAAAAATGTTTTTTTGGAAGCATTTGCTGAAGCAAGACCATCAATTATTGACGCCAATATCACAACAATACTAAGTGCGGCAATGCTGTACGAATTTGGTTTTGGTCCAATTAGAGGTTTTGCACTGACTTTAATTATTGGTGTAATATTTTCAGTTTTTGCCTCATTGTTTGTGACAAAAATCCTTATTTCTGTAATATATAAACGCTTGTTGGTATGAATTTGTTATTTTTTTTAAAAAAATACTTGACTTTTAAAAAGCAATGATTTTAAAAAGTCCATTGATAACTACTCGTAAAAAGCAGTTGTTACTGTTGTTAAGAATATTTAAACAAACGCATTGTTTGTATGCAAGTAATTGCATACAAAAGCAAAACATAGAGAATTCAATTCAAAAAAAGCAATATTAATTCTGCAAAAG
This sequence comes from Alphaproteobacteria bacterium, assembly GCA_030830305.1. Classification (GTDB taxonomy): domain Bacteria; phylum Pseudomonadota; class Alphaproteobacteria; order Rickettsiales; family Deianiraeaceae; genus CAJQOT01. Next base: position 36,140 of record JAURNI010000017.1, read on the forward strand.
AATAATATGCTTCTAAATTAAAAAAGTAAGGGCACTCGGTGGATGCCTTGGCATTAAGAGGCGATGAAGGACGTGGTAGTCTACGATAAGCTGCGGGGAGCTGGCAAACAAGCTTTGATCCGTGGATTTCCGAATGGGGAAACCTAGCCTGCTTGCAGGTTATGTATTACTGAATTCATAGGTAATATAAGCGATACCCGGAGAACTGAAATATCTAAGTATCCGGAGGAAAAGAAATCAATTGAGATTTCCTTAGTAGTGACGAGCGAACGGGAAACAGTCCAGTGGTCTTTAGGTAATAAATTGGAATCGTGTGGAAAAACGAGTCATAGTAGGTAATAACCCTGTACAAGTAAAAAACCTTTAGATCCTTGAGTAGGGCGGGACACGTGAAATCCTGTTTGAACATGGGTGGACCTCCATCCAAGACTAAATACTCCTTAATGACCGATAGTGAACTAGTACCGTGAGGGAAAGGTGAAAAGAACCCCGAGAGGGGAGTGAAATAGACCTGAAACCGAGTGCCTACAATCAGTAGGAGCAACTTTGTTGTGACTGCGTACCTCTTGTATAATGGGTCAGCGACTTAATTTACATGGCAAGCTTAAGGTTAAAACTGTAGGCGTAGCGAAAGCAAGTCTTAAATGGGCGACTCAGTCATGTGAATTAGACCCGAAACCGGGTGATCTAACCATGAGCAGGTTGAAGGTGGAGTAAAATCTACTGGAGGACCGAACCGGTTAACGTTGAAAAGTTATCGGATGACTTGTGGTTAGGGGTGAAAGGCCAATCAAACCCGGAAATAGCTGGTTCTCCGCGAAAACTATTTAGGTAGTGCGTTGTGTGTTTGATGTCGGGGGTAGAGCTCTGAATTGGCTAGAGGGAACTATGTTCTTATCGATCCAAATCAAACTGCGAATACCGATAATCATAACACAGCAGACAGACAGCGACAGATAACTGCCGTTGTCAAAAGGGAAACAACCCAGATCGCCGTCTAAGGTCCCTAAGTTGTAGCTAAGTGATTTCAAAGGAAGTAAGAAGGCCAAGACAACCAGGATGTTGGCTTAGAAGCAGCCATCATTTAAAGAAAGCGTAATAGCTCACTGGTCTAAATAAGCCTTCTTGCGCCGAAGATGAACGGGTCTTAAGCTATACACCGAAGACGCGAGATTAATATTTGATATTAATCGGTAGCGGAGCGTTCCGTAAGCCTGCGAAGGTATGCCGGGAGGCATGCTGGAGGTATCGGAAGTGATTATGCTGACATAAGTAACGATAATGCACGCGAGATTCGTGCACACCGAAAATCCAAGGTTTCCTACGCCATGGTAATCAGCGTAGGGTTAGCCGGCACCTAAGGTAAACCTAAACAGGGTAGCCGATGGAAATCAGGTTAATATTCCTGAGCCAGTGGAAAGTGACGGGATAAGATGCTTGTTAGAGATTATTGGATTTTTCTAGCAGGTTGATTGTCTCCAAGAAAAAACTACCACATTAAGGCCGTACCGCAAACCGACACAGGTGGACGGGTTGAGTATACTAAGGCGTTTGAGATAACTATCTTGAAGGAACTAGGCAAAATTCATCTGTAACTTCGGGATAAAGATGACCTTGTTTTACGTAAGTAATTCAAGGTGGCACAGAATTGGGGGTAGCGA
>JAURNI010000001.1 GCA_030830305.1 Alphaproteobacteria bacterium
GCTAAATTAATTTTTATCTGATACCCACCCGAAAATTCCGATGGATGCATTAACATTTGTGCGTCACTGAAACCAAGACCTGTCAAAATTTTTTCTCCTTTCCAACTTTCATATTCTCTTTCCGGCTCCAAAACACTACACACTTCCTCTATTACACTACTCATACTAAACTTTAAATGTTGGTCAAGATGTCCAATTTTATAATAATCTGGCACCTTTATTGTTCCTTCACTTGGTGTGAGTTTTCCGGTAATTAACTTAAAAAGTGTACTTTTTCCACTACCATTTCTACCAATTAAACCAATTTTTTCACCATGATTTATTATAAAATCTGCTTCCCCAAAAATTACTCTTCCCCCAAATTCTATTGTAAGATTTGTCGCGCTAATCATTTATAAAAAAAATAAAGATGTGAAAAGTACAGGAAAGTATTTATTTTTTCAATCATTATTATAAATGATATGAAAAAATCTTCAATAAAAGAAATTATTTTCTATTAATAGAATATCCATGTAAAGCATGAACAAGTTTTGCAAATCACTAAAATAAATAACCTTCAAGTCGATAAGTTAAAGCCTTACCAATCTTTTGCAGGATATTTAGAAAAATGTCCATCGGAATAACTTGCAACATAATGCTTTTTATGCTCATCCGATTTCAACCATTTTCTATGAATTTGATAACTTTCATCATCATCGTAGTGCTCATAAGATTTATTGTACACTCTTTCATCTGAATAATAGTCAATAGTGTAATATGAAGAATTTATTGATTTTGCTAACTGAATACTAATGTCGTGTAGTTTATTTATGCAGTCATCGGTATTTTTTACTAAGTAATCGTAATCTTCCCCCAGCTTGGATTTTCTAGTTTTTTTTAATGAAATACATTCACTAAAAGCAGTGTTGGAAGTTATATCTGAAGAATTTTTGTATTTATCAGTATTATCATCTTTTGATGTACCACAATATTTAACACAAAGAACAATAACTACAATAATAGCTATTATCACATACAATGCTTTATCTTCGGAAGAATTTTCATTATTTTGCATTTGTCGTAAAAAAGTTCAACATTAATTGAATTTTTTACATAAAATAAAATCAAGCACAATCTTGCTTAAAAACAATATACAATGCAGGGGTTGAAACTCAATATTGCCAAGCATAAAATTAAATCCATGGTTGATATTACATACAATGGAACATGGGAAATCGGTAAGGGACTAATAAAGCAAAATATCATTGTCGGTTTCTTTGAAGCTGGGTATTTAAACGCTTCGGATAAAAAAGATATTGTCCTTCCAGCAAATTTTTCAAGAGCTACAACTTCCTGTGCATATTTTAGTGTTTGGATATACTGTTCTACGATTTCAAGTTGGTTATCAAGTGCGAGAAGCTCATAATAATTATTTGTGATTTCCGCAATAAGTTGAGTTTTTGCAAAGTTTCTTGCTTCAACAGATGCCAAATATTCATAATATGCAGATTTACTGGCTTTTCTAAGTTTCCCCCAGATATCAATCTCCCAAGATGATGATAGACCTGCTCCATAAATACTTGGTTTTTTTGGTAAATTTAGTCTATCTTCAATCATTCCATTTATTGTATTTTGGCTGAATTTATCTTTATTATATTGTGCACCTATATTAATTTTTGGAAAGTACATTCCTTGGCGAGCAATAACCTTATTTTTGGAAATATTAATCTCTTGTTCCAAAATATTTAATTCCTGATTTTTTTGCAAGGCTTCGTCTATAAGTTTTACGAGGTTTTCATCTTGAATAAAGACCTTCCAGCTTTTATCTATAATTATGTTTTCTGTTACTTTGTTTTCTGTTGTTTCATGGAATTTTTCTGGAATTGAAATGTTTTCATTTGGTGTGCTTTTCTGTTTTGGTAACCTTGGAGCACAGCCAAAACACAAAACACAAACAAGAAGAAATACCTTATAATTGCGATACATATTCATATTCATTAATGTTTTTGTTCGGTTAATGGGGATTTATCTTCGTTTCGTATTAAAGTTTTGCCATTTGCAAGTGAGCCAAAAATGTAATAAAGACCTGGAACAATCACTAAACCAAAAACTGTACCGAGCATCATTCCACCAAGTGCAGAGGCACCAATCGCATGGTTTGCAGCTGAACCTGCCCCACTGGAAAATACCATTGGGATTAATCCTGCTATAAATGCAAGGGATGTCATTACAATGGGGCGGAAACGCATCATTGCTCCTTGAATTGCAGCATCAAGAACTGATATATTCCCACTTGCTTGTTTTTGCCGTGCAAATTCAACAATTAAGACCGCATTCTTACCTAAAAGACCGACGAGCATAATCAAGCCAACTTGGGCATAAACATCATTTACAAGTCCCATTAGTTTTAATAACATAAATGAACCAAAAACTCCCGGTGGAAGGGATAAAATAACGGCAAATGGTATGATGAAGCTTTCGTATTGAGCAGCAAGGACAAGATAAACAAACAGAATAACAACGATGAAGATGTAAATGGCTTCGTGCCCTCGTTTTGATTCATCATAAGAAAGTCCTTCCCAGCCGATGTCAAGCCCTCGTGGTAAAGTTTTGGCAACATCTTTTATGGCGTTGATGGCATCTCCTGTTGTGTAGCCTTTTGCGGGCACGGCTCTAATTGTGGCGGCGTTGTATAAATTAAACCGTGTGATTTCATTTGGGCCTTGTGTTTTTTTCATTTTTATGAATGACGAATATGGAACTAGTTCATCTTTTTCATTTTTTGTGTAAAAGTTTAGAACATCGGAAGGTAAGGCTCGGAATTCCGGTAGAGATTGAACATACACTTTAAAAAATTGCCCAAAGCGAACGAAACCTTGGTCGTATGTACTACCGATCATAATATCAAGATTCTCCATTGCTTTGCTGATTGATATCTCTTTTTGCATTGCTTGGCTGACATCAACTTGAAGTTCATATTGTGGGAAGCTTGCGGAGTAGAATGTGAATAAACCTGTGAGTTCAGGCCTTTTGCGTAGTTTATTTATGAATTCTTTGTTGATTTTATCAAAGGTTGTGTAGTCAATAATATTTGTTCTGTCAAGCATACGGAAGGAAATCTCACCTGCAGCACCATAACCCGGAACGGCAGGCGGTTCAAAATATTCAATAATAGCACCGATATTCCTTGTTTTATGTTCAAGTTCTTTTATAATTTGCTCTACATTTTTACTTCTCTCACTCCATTCTTCTAAATTAATGAAGCATGTTCCAGCGTTCGAACCCCTTCCTTCGGTGAGGATTTCAAACCCTGCAAGGCACGAAACGGAATCAACTCCTTTAACTCTTTTAATAACTTTTTGCATTTCTTCTGTTATAGCGAATGTGGCTTCAAGTGTTGAACCCGGTGGAGTTTGAACAATTGCATAAATCATTCCTTGGTCTTCGTTTGGAAGAAACCCCGAAGGAACAAAGCGTGTAAGTACCACAAGTGAAATTGTAAAAACACATAAAACAGATATTGTTAATAATTTATTATGCGAATATTTCTTTAAAAGATTCACATAAATATTTGTTACTTTTTAAAACCAACATTAAATTTACGGATATTCATAGCAATGAACTTACGCTTATTAGTAAGATTATGATCATGGCTTTTGAGAATCATTGCACTTAGAACGGGTGTCAATGTTAAAGCAATGACACCAGAAAGTGCAATAGATGATGACATTGTTACTGAAAATTGTTTTAATAAAACGCCGACAGGACCCTCCATAAAAGCAATCGGGACAAAGACGGATATCATAAGTAGTGTAATGGCAATTACTGCTCCGCTGATTTCATCAAGAACTTTTTGCACTGCATAATATGGAGATAAATGCTCTTGTGCCATTTTGGTTTTAACTTTTTTAATAACTTCGTTTGCGTTGCTATCAAATGTTTGTTTAATCATGATTGAAGCCGATGGGTGGCCATCTATACTTGAATAGATATCTTGAAATTCACTTCCGAGTTCCACTTTTGCGACATCCTTCAAACGGAGAATTTCCCCATTAAAATTTGCACGAATGACTATATTTTCGTATTCCTCCGGCTTGGCAAACCTGCCTTTATAAATAAGAAGATATTCCAAAGATTGGGCTTGTATTCCGGAACTTTGCCCAATTTTCCCTGGGCTGCCGATTATACTTTGATCTGCAATCGCCTTCATAATCTCCTCAGTTGCAACATTATATGCACGCATTCTGTCCGGATTTAACCAAATACGCATGGCGTATGTTCTTGAACCAAGATTCCTTGCCTGTGCAACACCTTTTATTCGCCTTAATTCCGGTAGGATATTCACATTTGCATAGTTATAAAAAGGAATTTTTCATCAAAACCTTTGCCTTCCCCGTAAATGTTAATATACATAAGCATACTTGGTTGGACGACTTGCACAATAACACCTTCAAGCTGAACAAGTGGTGGAAGTTTGTTTATGGCTTGGTCAATTCTTGTTTTTACTTGTACGACGGCATTATTCGGGTCGGTGTCAAGATCAAAAAATACTTGAATTGTTGCTTCTCCTGCACTTGTTGAGGAAGATGTTATGTAACGCATTCCTGGAACACCATTGATGGATTGTTCAAGTGGCACTATGGTGGATTGCAGAAGGACATCAGCACTTGCACCAGGAAATGTAAGGAAGACTATCACCTGTGGTGGGACGATTTGTGGAAATTGTGCAACAGGCAATGTGAAGATGGATAATATCCCAATGAAGACAATTATGAGAGATAAAACAATCGCTAAAACCGGTCTATATAGGAATCTCTTAAACATTTAACTTGCAACAAGTTGAAGTTCATTTTTTACGGTTTTTGAGTTTTTGATATCAATGTTTATAACATCTCCATCACGAACTTTTCCAATGCCATCAAGTAGTATCCTGTCGGTTTCTTTAAGTCCAGATGACACAATAAACAAATAAGGTAATTCTGCTGAAATTTGGATTTCTCTGTCATGTATTTTGTTATGTTTGTCAACAACGAAGACGAATTTTTTGTCAAGGACTTCAAATGTTGCCTTTTGTGGAATAATTAGGGCGTTTTCGTATTGTTTTGTCAAGACAACATTCCCTGTTTCCCCATGTCTAAGGAGGCCTTCCGGATTGGGAAAACTCGCACGAAGGGCGATATTACCGACTTCATTGTTAAAATCAGCTTCGATGGTATCAACTGCACCTTTTTGATTAAAAATATTACCATTTGCTAATTCAAGTTGTATAGGAATTTCTTGGTGTTTTTTGCGAAGTTCCATGTAGTCAAGGTAGTCAACCTCTGAAACATTGAAGTATACCCACATTCTACTGTTATCTGAAAGTGTTGTGAGTAAATCTCCTTCGTTGACGAGACTCCCAAGACGAACTTGAAACCTGCCCATTATGCCATCAAAAGGTGCAGTAATTGTTGCAAGTTTAACATGAGTATCTGCAAGGTTCATTTCTGCTTGGGCTTTATCAAGCCTTGCTTTTGTGATGGCAACCTCATTTGCAGAGACGATATCCCTCTTGTGTAATGCAAGGGTATTATCATATTCAATTTTTGTACGGCGATATTCCGCCCTTTCCTTTGCAAGCTCCGCTTCAAGAAGGCTTGTCATGATTTCGAACATTTTTTCTCCTTTTTTGACGGATTGCCCTTCATCTATATAAGTTTTTTGTAGATAGCCTTTTTCAAGGGATCTTATTTCAATATGCTGAATGGCTCTTATTTGAGCAACATATTCCTTCTTGATTGATACAGATTCACGCCATGGGTTTGTTACGGATAGTTTTTCGAAATCGTCATCTTTATTTAAAGATTTCCAGTATATGTATCCTATTAGTGCTGAAAAAAGTACAACAAAAACAACAATATACAAAGGCTTACACTTTCTGAAAAACTTATGTATAAAATCAGTCATTTCTTTTTGGCTTAAGTCCTATCGGGCTAGATATTGAAATATTAATATGTCAATATCTAAATTCGCACTGTAAATTATTAATTGCATGAGTCTTAATAGAAGGGGTTTTTAATTGCAGATGCTAAAGTTAAGTCTCAAGATATTGACCTTTTTGTAATAATAAAGAAAGCTATGCAAAGACCTCTTGTTAAATAATCCATGCAAAATATGGTATACATTCGGGTTTGTAGGCACTAAGTTGGAATTTATTAAAGTCCATGGATACACGTAAATATAAATATTCAGTGGTACTTAACATTAACCCACAAGATTTTTAGCTATACACTATGGTCATAGACCTTCGGAATTCAGTTTGCAGTATCTTATTAACATGCAAGTTAGTTAAGAGCTGTTTTTCTATACAAAACTGAACAACTTACCTACCCTTGATGCTAACGATAACTATCTTAATTAGGGGACTTTTAAAGATTATAATATTATGCAGGAGTGCTTTGATTCACAAACTTACGAATTATTTGAATATGCTACACTGTCCGAATAAAGGAAACTTATTGATTATGTATTTTCGGACATTATCCTAAGGCAATAAAAGCTATTCCTTGTGAAAACCCTTCAATTTGATGGTGAATTGAGCATTTGTGTGGACTAGCTCCCCGAATTGGACGCAGTCCTAACTTCTAACAACTCAAATGTTGTGAAATTCAACAGGAAAACTGAGGATGTTATGGAAATGGCGGCTTAGGTTGTAATAATTATTGATGTGATTGCTTCTTCCTATAGAAAGCAGTGAAACTGAAGATATTAGATTCTACATTTCGCAAATCTACAACCTCTCTGCACAATCTACATTACCGTTATGAACTTCAAACTCAGAACCTTTTTGGATAAGGGGTGGAGGAAGTCTGAAATTGGGTTTGCTAACTTCCTTACACGGGAGTAGGGGATTTAAACAGTTTCCCATTTTTTTATTCCCTGTGCGTGCTTCAATGCTTTTTGTAACGCCCATTTCCAAGTGATAACACTGTTAGATCAAAACTCCTCAAAGGCTTTCCCAATTTTCCTCTTCCTTTCTCACTAAAAATAGCAGTATGAACACCAATCCTACAATAAAAATCTCCGTTAACAAATTGTCTGTCGGCTTGGTTTGTTAAATCAGTGGTATTTCTGTCTACATTAACAGTAGAACTTGTAGCACCAATCCCAGCCTTCTCCACAGTTGTTGCTTTGAAGATGTCTTTTATATTACTCCTTCTTCCACTGTCCATGTTTTGGTGTTAAGGTTATAAGTGTGTAGATATATACTTATACGATTTAAACAATCCACACAAACTAAAGTAACTCCTGTTCGCTTGGAGGTAAAAGATATGCTTTCTTTACTTGGACTATAACTGAGATTAGAAAGTTTTGGTAAGGGTTTTTTATAGAAAAAGCCTTGAGAAGGGAAATATCCATTCTTCTCTTTATACTCAATAATATCTTTTGCAAGCTCTTCAACATATAATTTATTGCGAGTAATAGTCTTCTGTGAAGGTGTGAGATAAATATATGGTGTACACCCCGTTACCAACAACAATAACATTAATATTTTACTTACTATTTTCATTTGGAGGTATAAAAGTTTTTCCTTGTGCACCGTACAATACATTAAGAGTATCTTGCCATGAATCCTTCCAGTATCCAGTACCTGACATACTTCCTTCTGTACCATATTTATCAGGAGCATATCCTCCATTTGCAGGATGATACTGTCCAAATGGGTCATACATACTTCTCGAAAATTCTTGTTGGTTGTATATTGTGCCATATTGAATCGGTTGAATAACACCTTCACCAGTACCTCTAAATAAGAAGGCAATTGCAGGGTTTCCAACATATTTACCCCATTCGTAAGCTACTTGTTCATGGGCATAAGGGTTGTAGTTATCAGGATATATACCAGTTAATTCGTATATTTCTTTTGCATTATCGTAGTTATTTTTTGCAATATCACTATATTTCAACGCTTCCGAAATATTACCTCCTCTTATAGTCGCCATGACAGTATCATCTACAACCTTAAATGTATTAGCCCCAAACTCCCCATAAGCCTTACCAATGCTAGCCCTTCCCTTACTTGTAAACACCGCAGTAGGAACGCTAATTCCACCCTCAAAATCCCCATTCACAAACCTGTAATCCTTCATGTTATTCCCACTGTCGTCAACCGTTCCGCTAATGTTTAAGCTGTTCATTTTTCTCTTTTTTAACTACACATGTTTCTGGTGCGTAATGTTTTCTGCACATACCACATATTTCAGGAGATGACGAATCTCCGCTAGATACACAATAAAATGCAAAAATTGTTTCACAGCTTTGCAATAAATACATTGCACAAATAAAAAATACTATTCTAATCATCTTTCTTTTTACTAAATAACATTTCATTAAATTTATCCAAGTCACCTTTTGATTGAAACCCAGGCTGAATGATTCCATTTGAAGCGTTGATTGCTTCTTGAATATCGTGCCCTGTGTCTTTCCAGTATTCCGTTCCAAGTGTGTTATACCCTTTATTTCTATCAATCGTGTATTGAATGCCTTGGAATGCTTCAGTTAAAATAATTCCAAAAAATGCAGCACCTTGACACTTCACATTGCATGGAAACTGCTCTGGTGTTATTTTACAATTAACCCAGCTTCCAGGTGGTGGAGGTGTATAACAACTAAGCAATGTTAAAGTCGTTAACAGTATAACTGTTTTTTGTGTCAATGGTTGGGGCATTTGGCTTA
>JAURNI010000018.1 GCA_030830305.1 Alphaproteobacteria bacterium
TGCAACTTGTGGACGAGTATATGTACAACCCGGAATATTTGCACGGTTAAGCGGGTGGACATCTTTTTTACTGAATTTACCTTCTTTTGATGCAATAAATTCCGCCACAATTACACCTTCATGAGACGCTTTGTGTGCAAGCCAAGGCCCCTGGGTAACGTCTCCAATTGCATAAATACCATCAATATTTGTTTGTAGGTATTCATTCACTTTAATACAGTTGCGGTCATCTTTTTGAATTTTTAACTCTTCAAGACCGATATTTTCAATGTTTGGAACAACTCCAACTGCCATAATAACTTTTTCAAATTCTTCGGTTTTGCCGTCAAAATGAACAAGAACAGAATCCTTCTTTTTTTCAAACTTTTCCAGTTTTATACTCGTGTGAATTTTCATTCCCTGAGTTTCAAACTCTTTTTTTGCAATTTTGGAAATTTCCTCATCTTCAACCGGAAGAATGCGTGGTAGTGCCTCTAAAATAGTCACTTTTGAACCCATATTTTGGAAGAAAGAAGCGAATTCTACGCCAATTGCACCTGAACCAACTACGCAGATAGTTTTTGGAAGTTTTTCTTGAACCATCGCCTCACGATATGTCAAAATTTGAGTGCCATCTGGTTCAAAACCTTTTAAAACACGAGCCCTTGCCCCAGTTGCAATTATTATATGCTTAGCGGAAATTTCTTCAAGTTTTTTGCCATCTTTTAAAATTTCAACCTTTCCTTGTGAAATAATTTTTCCATAACCATTGATAACATCAACCTTGTTTTTTTTCATCAAACCTGAAATTCCACTTGAAAGTTGGCTTGCAACCTTACGGGAGCGTTCCACAACTTTTTTAAAATCAAATGAAATATCTTTTGCAGAAAATCCAAAATCTTCTAAATGTTTGAGTTTATAATTAAGTTCACTAGCCTTTAAAAGAGCTTTGGTTGGAATACAACCCCAATTAAGACAAATACCGCCAAGGTGTTTATCTTCAACAATGGCAGTTTTTAATCCCAATTGAGAAGCCCTGATTGCAGCAACATACCCACCTGGCCCTGAACCAATTATAAGAACATCGTAATTTTTCATAATATACAAACCTTTATGCAAGGTTTGTATATTACAAATTTATTTTTTCAAGTGTTATTTTTGGATACCTCTTTTTTGTACTTTTAACTCTGCCTTTTGCTTTGCTTTTACATCTCTTTTTTTCGAAGAAGGTTTATTTTTTAAATTTGAAGAATTATTATGAGCTTCACAAAAATCTGCTAATGTTTTAAATGGTACTTGATTTGCGTTCTTTTGCCCTTCTTCAAGAAAGTTTTCAAAATTTTTACCATAATCAACTATCAACTCTTGATCTTTTGCAATAGTTTTATTAACCTCAAAAAAAGGAATGTATTCATTTTGTAATTTTTTATATTTAATTTCGCAGTTATTTAATTTTGCATCATGATTCATAAAGTATAATGGTACTTTTTGAAGTGTTTTTGCCTCAAAAATATCCTCCTGTGTTGGATAAACAAACTCATTATTTTTAATAGACATCAAATACGGCATACTACCAAATGACATATCTTTCGTACCATACACTTTCTGTAATGCTTTTTCACTAAGTGCAACACCATTGTATTGCCCCAAAATAGTTCCTTTATTGATTTGTTGTGCAGTATAAACGCCCTCTTCATTTTTAATGCCACGCATAAGTAAGTGTTTGCTTATTTTAATATAAAAACACTTACTTAAATCAGTTTGTGTTGATAATTGCTTTTGTACGGAGTTTTTACTCCGATTTGCAATACTTTTGGTATATTCATTTGCTAAGATTATTCTATTAAAGTATCTTACATCGGGAGTTTGTGTGTTTTTATTTTTTTGCATAAACTAACTAAAAAATTAATAATTGGTTTTTATTATAAAAAATAGCGTAGCATATTTTTAATAATAATGCAATATACTTTATGCTGCCGGCTCCATGTGAATGATTACATCAACATTTTGAATGGCATCTTTGATTTGATCTTCAAGTTTATGAGCAATTTCATGTGCATCTTTTAGAGCAATTCCGCTGTGAAGAATTACATCAACCTGAATGAAACGCATTTGCCCGGAACCGCGAGTTCTTAAATCTTTAAAAGAGATAATATCCTTTGAGTGTGTTAAAATTGCTTCAATGGCCTCCCTTGTACCATCTTGAAGTTCTCTTGCCATAAGGTTGTTAAAGGCTTGCATTGCTCCACTAATACACGAATAAAGTATTACAAGCATAATTACTGCACCACAAAGAATATCAAACCACAAAATTCTTGTAAAATAAGAGAGAATCATTGCAGAAACAACACTTATTGTTGTAAGGAAATCACTTGAGTAGTGTAGTAAATCTGCTTTGATAATTGTTGAACCACTCTTTTTTTGGGCATATGTTTGCAAAAAAATTATTAAAGACAAAGGAAGCATATTTGCAAGCATAAAACCCACCGACTTCCAACTAAAGTGATATTCTTCAGGTGTTAAATGTACTGAGTTATAAAAAACCATCACACTTGCTATTGCTATTAATACAATTTGCAAAAGAGAAATAACATCTTCAATAGCTCCATGCCCAAAACGATGGTTGTCATCTTTTGGCTTCATTGCATAAAGAAGCGTGAGTCCGTTAATACTAGAAAGTATTAAATCAAATATTGAATCTACCAAACTTGAAAATACGGCAACAGAATAAGTATTCAAGTAAATTAATACTTTTGATGTAATCAAAAGTAAATTAATTAAAACTACAATAATTGAAACAATTCTTAAAGTTTTGTTATTTTGAAGCATGTTTTAAAAATTTTTTTTTATTTTTAATGATAAAAAAACAAAAGCAATAATTTTTCTTGCAAAAATATAAAAAATATATTATAGTTCTTTATTAAATTTATATCTTTGCATTTATATGGCAAACGAAACAAAAGGTGTAACAGCAAGCGGTGTACTTGGTAAAGCTTGGGAAAAACATAAAATTAAGGGAATTTTAGGTCTTGCTGGTATTATTGGTGGTCGTTACTGGTTGAGTAGTTTAAATGGAACGGAAGCTGCAGCTGCGGCTACCAATACAACAGCAAGCACTACTACACCTGGTAATGACACAACTTCTACAAGTACAAACACTGCGGGCGATGCATCAAATCAAGAACAAGATATAGCAATTGCACTAATTATTATAGGTTATTTGTTATTACTATGGACACTCTATCAAGCTTATAAAGATGATAAAAAAGAAAAAGAGGAGGAAGAGGAGGAAGCCGAAAAAGCAGCAAAAAAACAAAAATATGCTATACCACAAATGACTCCCGAAATGCAAAAATTAGCACAGCAAAATACAGAAATACAAAAATTAGCACAGCAAAATGCAGAAATACAGAAAAAACTCGAACAATTAGAACAAGAAAAAAAGAAAGATAATCAACAGCAATTCCAGCAAAACAATATGATGCAAGGTCAGTATCAAAATCATGGTCAACAACAATTTGCTGCAAACAATATGATGCAAGGCCCGCAGCAGCAGAATTTTTACCCATATCAACCATACCCTTCTGTGCAACCTTATAGTTATCCTCCTTTGCCACAACAGGCTTTAGTACCACCAGTTGGAGGAGGAGTTGGAATGGGTGGTTATAGTGGAGGATTTTACTAATCAAATGCCAAAAATTGTTCAAGTTTGTGGGTGTGTTGATAAGGTAGTACCACCAATACAACATCACCCTCAATGAACTTTCCACCTTTTTCGAATCCGGTTGTTTGAAGGTTTTCGTCCCTTATAATTCCCAAAATGTGCATCTTGATTGCATCAAATTTAGAATATTCCATACCAACGATATCTGAATGTTTATGTATAATAAATTCACATATGTTATAAAGACCGTTACAGATTGTTTCCTGTGCTGTGAAATACTTTCCTCCAATACAATTCAATATTTTTGAAATGGTAATGTCTCTGGTATTAATAATATTTTTTAAGTTTAAACTATAAAAGACATCGGGGTAGCTGTATTCATCTATTAAAGTAAAACATTCCGGAATTTTTAAAGATTGCGCTATTAATGTTGTAAAAATATTGACTTCGTCTTTGCCTGAAACACTAATAACGGCATCAATTTGGCCACATTCTTTAATAATGTCTCTGTCGTGCATATTTCCGCAAATAACTACCGATGATGGTAATTTTTCTGAAAGAAATTGACATCGTTCTTGGTCAATTTCTAAAATTTTTACATCAAAATATTCTTCTTCAAGTAGTTTGGCAATATTAAAACCGATCTCTCCACCTCCACAGATCAACACTTTTTTTAAGGAGGAAATATTCCCATGAATACACCTGACAATGTCGGAA
>JAURNI010000019.1 GCA_030830305.1 Alphaproteobacteria bacterium
GTTGGATTATCAATATTTGGAATCCTTCGCATTATATCCTCCGCGGTCAAAATAGGTTTTTCAAAAATAATATTTATTATTTCTGGTAAATATTTTGATTTAGTAATTTTTGGTAAAATATTTTGAATATTTTTATGCAATAAAATCACTTTTTGAACTCTGTTATAACTTATTTTAGACTGCTCAATCACGCCTCTTAAAAAGAATTCAATCCAACCCTGCCAGTCGTTTATGTCTCTTGTTTTTTGAAGTCTATCGTAATATTCTGAGCGATGCAATTCCAAATATTCACTCATATAAAAAGCAGGAAAACTTAAATAATTTTTAGCATATAAAAACAATGGAATTAAAATTCTTCCAATTCTGCCGTTTCCATCTAAAAATGGGTGTATTGTTTCAAATTGTGCGTGAACTATTGCAAGTTGAATTAAAATTTCTTCCGATTCCAAATGAATATATTTTTCCCATTCGTGAAGTGAGTTTTGCATAACATCTGGGCTTGGTGGAATATAGGAAGCTTGTTCAATTGTAGCCCCTGCAAAGCCAATGAAATTTTGTATTTTTCTAAAATTTCCTCTATCTTTGCTGTGTCCACGCACAGAATTCAAAAGAATTGAGTGCATTTCTTTAATTAAATTTAAGCAAAGTGGTTTATTTTTGAGTTCTGCAACACCATATTCAAGGGCTTTTTTACAATTTTCTATTTCTTCAATATCTAAAATTTTACTTTCATTGTATTTTTTTGAATCTTTTTGCAAAACTTCTTCAAAAGATGCCTGAGTTCCTTCAATTTTTGTCGATAAAACCGCTTCTTTTGTTGCAAAAGTGGTTAAAAGCAAAGATGGGTTTATGATATTAAGCAATGCTCCATTGTATTTTGAAAGATTGCTATTAGCCTCGCCAACTAATTTAATCAATTTATCCCATTGTAAATCTCTGATTGGTAAATTATGTGGAGTAAAAGGTTGTTTCATTGTGTTTTATATCTTTATTTAAAGTAAATAGACATCTTGTATTATAAAAGTCAAGCATTTTTATAATGCTAAATTTCTTGTATTGCAAGTATGCAATGCTAAGTTTTTTGTATTGCATAAATATTCAAAATATGCAAGACTACGCCTTCATCAACTTTTCAACTCTATTCACAAAGGGGCCAAATTCGAATACACTTGATTTATAAGTTCGCAATGTTTCAATAAGCCCGCTCCAATTGTTTGCTGGGGTTTTATTTTTATAACAAACAATTATATCACTCATTGTACACTACCTTAAAGAAATAAAGAGTGCTTTAGGAATCAGTTTTATATTGATAAAATGATGATAAACCCAAACCAGAGTGGAAAACTCTAATAGTCACATTTGTTTTTAAAACTTCTGTTAATTATAGTGATTAACAATATACACATCATATCTTTTTAGAAAACACCCTCAACAAAACAGGCACTAAAACTAAGGTAGCAATAGTAGAGCTAATAATTCCACCAATAACGGTAATTGCAATCGGCTGCTGAACTTCTGCACCAATTCCATGGCCAAACGCCATAGGAATAAAACCAAAACTTGCAACAAGAGCCGT
Source organism: Alphaproteobacteria bacterium (assembly GCA_030830305.1). Classification (GTDB taxonomy): domain Bacteria; phylum Pseudomonadota; class Alphaproteobacteria; order Rickettsiales; family Deianiraeaceae; genus CAJQOT01. The sequence continues at coordinate 1,577 of JAURNI010000019.1, forward strand.
CATTAGGATTGGTCTTAATCTTGACTTGCATCCTTCTTTAATATCATGCGTTTTATTGATAGTATCAAGCAGGATAATTGAATTAAGAAGACTAATGCCGATTAATGCAATAAATCCAATGTAAACTGAAATTGTAATGGGTATGTTACAAACAAATAACAAAATAACGCCACCGCTAATTCCAAAAGGAACACTGGAAAAAACTATTGCAACTTCTTTTATATTTTTAAACATTCTATAAAGTAAGAAGATGATAACTAATAGAATTATTGGCACATCGGCAAAGATCTGTTTTTTTGCATTAACTAAATTATTAAACCTTCCGCCCCACTCAAGGTAGTATCCGTTAGGCAGAATTTTACTTTCTTCAATTTGCTTTTTTGTAGAGTGCACAAAATTTGCATAATCTGTATTGTTAAGGTAAATTGAAATACTGGAATATCTTTTACCAAAAAGCCTTGGAATTGAAATAATGCCTTCGCTATCTTTTATATCCGATACCATCGAAAGTGGAAAAGAACCACCATCTGCAAGACCGATTTGAATGTTATGAATTGTATCTAAGTTATTGCGTGCATATTCACTAATATGGACAACAACAGGAATTGGGAATTCACTAAAATATAAATTACCAACATTAATACCACCCATCGAGTTTTTAACATCACCACTTACATCTGCAATTGTAACTTGATGTTTTGCAATTTGAGTATAATTTGGAATGACATCAACAATAGGACCTTTTCTAACTGAATAAATAAAATCACCCTCAACTTGTTTCACATTCTTGTTTTTTTGCAACATGGCAACAATTTGCTCCGTAATTTTCATTAAGTTATTTAAATCCTCTCCAAATACTTTTAAAGAAATATCTGCTCTACTACCTTCAAGCATTTCATTAAAACGCATTTTTATTGGTTGAGTATCAACGATATTATATTGTACATACTGTTTTGAAATATCCGCATAGATATTATTAGCAATTTGCCAGTATAAAAATGCAAAACGGCAAACATGATGCAACAATAATACCCGCCTTAATATTCCCTATTAAAAGGCAAAGAATCACAATTACAAGCAATACGCCTTCTGCAAGGTTTTTCATTACTGTTTTAATTGTAGAGTTAATCAAAAATTCCCTATCGTACAAAATTTCAATTTTAGCATCTGCACTTCTTGCATTTAGTTCTGCAATTTTTATTTTACATTCTTTAAAACATCTTTTGCATTTTCTCCAGATTGAAGCATTACAGTACCAAGTACAGTTTCGTCCCCATGTATGTTGCAAGTCCAAGGCGCTGAGAATACTCTTGCTTAACTTCTACAATATGTTTTAAAGGTACAGGTCTGCCAATGTAATCAATTTTTATAGGAATATCCATAATATCTTCATAATTATGAATATTGGGATTTGTTCTAACTATTGTTTGTTTATCATTTCTCTCAATATACCCACCTCCATAAATTTCACCGACGCTCATAATTTGAGTTATTAACTTTTCCGGCGTCATTCCATATTGTAAAAGGCGACTTGAATTAAGATTAAGGTGTAACTCTTTCATGAATCCACCCATAGTATCCACCTCTGCAACACCTGCAACTTTTTTAAGTTCACGAGCAAAAATGTATTCCTGCTTTGTATTTTTCCACAAGATGTCTTGGTTTTATACCAACACAAATGCTTCATTTTCTAAAGAATTGTTTTGTAAGAACTCACGCCACTCATTATAATTTGTTATACCTTGATTCACAACTTCTTTTTCTGCAAGACTCTCTCTCATATACAATACAAAAGTATTGCGAATTACTGGTCATAATAAAAATGCATTATTTGTTTTACGATATGATATTAAGTCTTCTTGTATTTTTTGAAATACTTCAAAGCTGTATGGGTCGAGATAATAAATAGAATCGGACGGTGATGCAAACATTACCTGATTAGACACTCCCCCATTCAACAATATTTTCATCATTGTAAACATATTTTTTACTAAATTACTTAACTAATACAATCTCAAGCAGTCCGAAAGCTTATTGTAAAACCATGAAAAAGCAAATAGGTGTAGAGGAAAAGATGGGTTTTGAAATTACTGGAGGATACTGTGACCCTACTCAGTTTCATGCGGTCGTTGAATTAAGTGTGGCAAAGTTGCGGATGGAGTTTGTGACACCAAGTATCTTCAATTTACAAGAAAGAGGTTATGTTAACAAAAAATTAGATGGAGACTTTTATATCTTTTGCATTCCCGAACCAAAGAACCACAGGTTTTAGATTTTAACAAAAAAAGAAATGGAAGAAGAAATTAGTATTTTGCCGCTTCAGCATTATATTATTGTATGTACTAAAAAAGAAAAGAGTACTTATAATTTAGATTTGAAAACAGTTTTGCTAAATACTCCGAAAAATGGCAAAAAATTCGTTAGAATATGCAATTATTTTTAAGTGGGAAATTCCGAAAAACATTATTTTTTTCGATATAAATCACTCAAATACAGTTTTATTATATGCAATAGATTTTCTATATCACTTACTACTTTTATACTTTGAAAAATTTTCTTGAATTTTTGCACCTTCTTGTTATCAGGCTTCTGAAATTTAGTTATTACATGTTAAAGCACATATTTCCACAATCAATTTTAAGAAAATATGATATTCGTGGAATTACAGGAGAAGATTTGACATCTCAAAGTGGGTATGCTCTTGGTTTTGCATTCACACAGTATTTAATTGAAAGGAACCTTGAACCTACAATTGCGGTTTTAAAAGATGCAAGAGCTTCAGGCATAGAATTAAAAAAAATGCTTATTCAAGGAGTTGTTGATGCAGGAGGTAAAGCAATTGATTGTGGAGTTGGACCAAGCCCGTTGTGTTATTTTGCGGCATATCACTTAAAAACATCAGGGTTTGTTACAGTAACGGGTTCACACAATCCACTCAATTACAATGGCTTTAAATTCGGTATTACAGGCAGTGCATTCAGTGAGGAAGAAATTCAGCAAGCTGCAGCCATTGCAAAAAACGGCGTTCCAAAGAAAAATGGTGGAAGTGTGGTTAAAATGGACATGACACAAGCTTATATTGAAAGGATTTTGCAAGATTTTACCAAGCCGAAAAATCTAAAATTTGGATTCAATGCACTTAATGGTGCCGGTGGTACAGTTCTTCCAACACTTGCAGAAAAAACAGGCGGTATGGTTTTTGAATGCGAAATGGACGGCAGTCTTCCAACAGTACTTGACCCTTCCAATACAAAAAACATTGAAAGAATTCAGGCCGATTTAATTAAACACAACCTTGATATAATTTTTGCATTTGATGGTGATGCCGACCGCATTATGGCAATTACTAAAAATAAGGTATTATATGGAGAGGATATTCTTCTTTTGTGCGCAAGGGAAGTGCTTGCCAAAGAAAAAGGTAAAGTTATTTTTGATGTCAAATGCTCAAATACTCTACCGCAGGAAATTTCAAAAAACGGTGGAACAGCAATAATGTACAAAACCGGGCACTCCTTAATTAAAAAGAAAATGCTTGAAGAAGGTGCAATTCTTGCTGGTGAATGCTCTGGGCATATATACTTCAAACAAGGGTATTATGGTTTTGATGACGGAATTTATACGGCAATTAGAGTGCTTTCATATTTTACAAATAACGATTTTCACACAGAAATGCAACGCTTTCCTGAAACAGTAAAATCCCCTGAAATTAAAATTTCGTGTAAAAATAAATTTGAGGTTATCTCCAAACTTCAAAACCTAATGAAACAAAAAAATCTACCATTCAATAACATTGACGGCGTTCGCGCAGATTACTCCAAAACCGCATGGTTTTTAGTGAGGGCTTCAAACACGGAGGAGGTTTTAATTGTGCGGTATGAAGCTCAAGCACAAGAAGAATACAACAGAGTTGAGGAATTTGTTAATGGGTTGTTGATGGATGTTACATCATAGCGTTCATACCCCTATACTTATTACTTGGGTAATCGTCAATATTCATACCTGTACCATCTTTGTTTTTCTTCGTCCTTGAACAAATTTCCGGTGGTGCGTAGTGTGCACCTGATTTTTTAGTTTCTTGATAATTTTGCTGAAAACCTCTTAACATTTGTAAATAATTGGAGTTATCATCTTGAACTAAATCCTGATAACGCATTTTATAATTTGGTTGCATTGCCATAAATTCTTCTGCGTTTTTCGCATTTAAGGAAATTGCCAGCTCCATATTCATACCTTTAACAGGGTAAATTTCAATTCCACCTTCTTTATTTGCAACAACACTAATGTATCTTTTACCACAATCTTCAAATTTTACATTGCGGTACGCAACATTACACCCTTTTTCTTTTAAACATTTTTCTATGGTGTTAACCATATCTTGGCCAACTTGAACCCTTTTTTCAGTTGGTTTAAATTCTCTATGGTGAATTTTGTTATTTACTAATGTGATATCAAAATCAGATATCTTTACTCCAGTTTGCAATTGTATATTGTTAATAAATTTTTCCATATAGTTTTGCATTTCACTTACATTTAATGATAGTATGTCATTTTTTGTACAAGTTAAAACATCAGAAAAAGCCACATGTGCCATACCAACAATGCCTTTTTTTTATTATGAAAGTGCAAAACAACACAAGTTCCAACACCATCTGTTTTTAAAAAAGAATTGCCTTCACCTAAAATAGAAAAAGTATCTGTTGGTAAATATTGTATTTTAAATGAATTTGATTGCATACGCTTTATAACTAACTAATATCTATTAGTATAGCACAAAATAAACGCAATTACAACTTCAAATATTTCATTGCGGTATGAATGTCTTTGTCTCCCCTGCCACAAAGGTTAAGAATTACAACATCCGTTTTTTGCATTTCCGGAAGTTTTTTATAAAGAAACGCAAGAGCGTGGCTTGGTTCAATTGCGGGAATAATGCCCTCAAGTTTTGATGTCAATTCCATCGCTTGAAGGGCTTCATCGTCTGTTATTGGAATGTATTTTGCCCTACCGGTTTCTTTTAGGTGGGCGTGCTCAGGACCAATGCCGGGGTAGTCAAGCCCTGCTGCAATTGAATGACTTTCAAGAATCTGCCCCTCTTCATTTTGCATAACATAAGTTTTGTTACCGTGAAAAACTCCGATCTTTCCAACTGCAAGAGTTGCTGCTGTTTCGTTTGTTTCAACACCCTTGCCCGCCGCTTCAATACCGTAAAGTTTCACACTTTTGTCTTCTAAAAAACCACTAAAAAGACCAATAGCATTACTTCCACCGCCAACAACCGCCATTACATGTGTAGGCAATTTTTCTTCAAGTTCAAGAATTTGCTGCCTTGCTTCACTTCCAATAACAGAATGAAACGCTTTCACCATGGAAGGGTAAGGGTGAGGCCCCGCCGCCGTTCCAATAAGGTAATAACAAGTTTCAGCATTTGTTGCCCAAAAACGCATGGCTTCGTTCATTGCATCTTTTAATGAAGAAGAACCCGCACTAACTGAAATAACCTCCGCACCTAATAATTTCATTCTAAAAACATTCATTTCCTGGCGGGAGACATCCTTCGCACCCATAAAAACAGTGCACTTAATACCAAATTTTGCACAAACACTTGCTGTTGCAACACCGTGCTGTCCTGCTCCGGTTTCTGCAATAATGTGTTTTTTACCCATTTTAATTGCAAGCAGAACCTGCCCAATGCAATTGTTAATTTTATGAGAACCAGTATGATTGAGTTCGTCCCTTTTTAAATATACTTTTGCTGTACCAAAATGGTTGGTAATTCTTTCTGCAAAATAAAGTGGTGAAGGCCGACCTGTATAATATTTTTGGTGGCGATGAAATTCTGTCCAAAATTCTTCATTTTTGGAATATCTGATATAATTTTCTTCAAGCTCTTTGATTAATGGCATAAGAATTTCAGGAATATACTGCCCACCGAATTTTTTCTCACCAAACTTACCTTCCATTTATTTCTTACATGTAATTAAAATTGTTTAACAGGAAATGATTAAATTTGTCAAGATTTGTTTATATTTTATGGTATTAATATACAAAAAGGCACTAATTTTACTTGACTTTTGAAAAATGTATTATTACAATGTTTGTATAAGAAAAATAATAACGATTTTATGTTAAA
>JAURNI010000020.1 GCA_030830305.1 Alphaproteobacteria bacterium
AAATTGGATATCAAATTTCAGATTCAAGTAATGGAACATTATTACCACAAAATAGTACAGCTTTAGTAAGGACTCCTGGTTTAACATTACCGATTGGTGTATGGCAAGTTCAAATAGATATGGGTTATAGTATTGTAACTGCATCAACACAATATACAGTTTTTCAATATGGCATAACAACTAATATAAATGGTAACCAAGCTTCGGATTGTATTCCATATGCAAGATATCGGTTTGATACTACAACTTCTTTAAGCACTGGAAGTTATTTCAATACTGCAAGTGCAATTGTTTCAATTACTGCTTCAACAACATATTATGGAATATTTAAATTAAATATAAGCAATGCAAATCCAACGTCTGTTGCAACTTTAACTACATTTTCTATACAAGCAACACGACTTGCATAAATATTTTCCACCCATATTATAAATATGTCGATTGTGGCTTTAAAACGAAAAACTGAAGCACTCTACAAAAATTTAAGTGTAAACCAAAAACAATTCACTATTAATGGAACGACCAGAAACCAGGGCTATATTGGCCAGACTTCTTTGTCTCGTTCCCTCATCCACACTCCAAGCAAGGGTATTGGACCAAAAGATTTTAACGGACGATATGCGAATCCAAACATCAAGGCATCCGAAACAATTAGTTTAGAAGATAACACCGTAGTCAAACCGTCAGTGTTATCTTTTAAAGGCATGATTGCAAAAAGAGAACGGTGGATTAATCGCCCTTTTCCCAATGCTGTTGTGAAGCCGGATGCAGGTCGAAACATCAATGACCAGACCGATTATATCACGCGACTCAAGAAGAAGACTCTCTCTGACATTGCAACTAATTGTCCTCCGGATGTCGCCAAGACTACTGGATTTGTTTTCAAGAAACAATGCTCTACTGCATTGAAGACGCTCACTGGTGCGCCTTTATTCACTCCAGTGAATGTTGTTTGTAAGATTTCAAAACCGGAAAGCACTTACACTGCTATTTCGCAGACAAAATATTTGGAGGCATTGCATGAAAAATGTGAGCAACTTGATGATTACAAATTTACGTCGTCGGTTAAGCGAACCCCCTTCCCTTAAGTGAAGTTGCGGTTCTTTCTTTAATAAAAAAAAGATTCATTGAATCTTTTGTTTTTTTTTATTTTTTATTTTTTGTTTTTTTTGTCTTTTTTTGTTTTAGTATGGGAGATTATAAGGGAACGACAAGTTCTCTTAGCAACGCCACGCGCACATCTTTCTCTACATTTTGCAGATGAACCTTTTCCATTTCTCTGAAATTCCCGTATTCCAAATCCGATAGAACCCAATGAAAGCCATTGTTTTCTATAACTCCGTCTGCAATTCGCTTTGCTCTGTCAAAGTGAAAATCTGATGTCACTACATATATATCCGAGTATTTGTTTGGTTCTTTTTCCAGAATTCGGCGGAACATGGTAAAGTTCTCTGCAGTATTGGTAGATTCCTCGTCCAAAATATAATCCCATTGGGTTTGGGACCCGTAGACGAACGGTTCTTTGTTTTCAACAATTTTCTTCATTTTCTCTGCTTCTGACACTTTGTCTACCATTTTGTTTTTTATTCCACCACTGAAACCCCAGACAATATTTTCTTTGGGCAAAACGGTCGTTAGTTGGACTGCGGTCTTTATCCGGTCGTTGAGCAAGTAGGCGATGTGGCAACCGAGTACGATAATTAAGATGTTCATTTTGTTGATTGTTTGATGTTTTATATTTGATTATTTATTTTATGTCTCTCTGCAGAGAAACATAAAAAGAGTTCAATATTAAAGGAAACCTACGGTTTCCTTTTGAACCTTCCCTTTTAAGAGAACCTATGAACCTTCCCTTTTTAAAGGATAGATTATAAGAAAAAGGAGGGGTCATAGGGGAACGTAGTTCCCCTAAAATTGAAGTGTAAATTGTTTGAATGTAAAAAAGCATAATAACAAATAATCAATTAATGCAATGGATAAGGAATGTCCGAATAAAGAGGAATGTCTGAATAAAGACCTCGGTAAAGAATTTCTGGACTCACTCAACGAAAAAGAGAGAATGGCCTATCATATTGCAAAAAGCCATTTGGGTACAATGTTCTCTCTAGAGAAAAGCAATGCGTTTCTAGAATGGGTTAAGGAACGCGATGTTAAGGGAGCATAGAAAAATCAAATATTAGGGAAAGTCTTCAGCTTAGGTTGTTGCATACTTTTGAACATCTTGTAAGATGATTTTGGTTCGTCATTTTCGGGCATTTCCACGATTTCCAGGTCATCAAAGAAATCAACCACTTTATTGACCGGTTTTGCACCAAACATGAGTTCATTGACTGCCTCTATTTTTTTATCCACCGGTTTCTGCGTAATGTTGAATTCGCACATTTTTCCAACCCTGACAAATTTATTGGAGAACTTGGGTTCTTCTACCTTCTTTTTTGCCTTTGGATCCATTTTGTTGGGTCCATTTGTTTTGACATTTGTTAATTCAGTCGTCTTCACTTCCGACCTGTAATCTTTGAGTGCAGCAAACACATCTTTCGAGTCCGACTGGATATTCACACATTTTGTAATGTCATTGACTTTCATTTTCTTGGACTTGAGAGAATCTTCTTCTTTTTGCAATACTTCCAGGATTTTATTGCCGGGTCTCTTCTCTACATCAATGAAGAAATCCTTGCATCGAAACATCACCACATACCGAGTTGCCACTTGCTCTAAAATCTTGTATGGAATGATTTGTTCGTCGCTATAATAGTGATACGACAGCAAATAAGGATTGAAATATATCATGACATTTCCTCGCGGGGTATTTTCAATGAGGATTCGCGATTTCCATTGTTTCTCTAATTGATTGTCTGGACTTACAAAAATCTCTTTTCTTTTTAAAAAATCATAGAGAACAGGGTCTATGTTGGAGTTCTCGTCTGCGGATTCTTTTTTGTAGAACTCTGTGTATTTCTTGCAAGACTTTTCGTATTGGGTCTCTACATGCGGGGTCTCTACAGGTTTTACAACAGTGTTATTAAATGACTTGATATACTGGATTATAAAAAAAACATAGTTTAGAATCAACTTTCCAATAATATAAAAGGGGCTTTTCGGGAACTGCATTTAAAATATATAAATAAATAATGTTTATATTTTTTGCATAATAATCATTCTTCTTACTTTTTAGCAAAAAACAAAATAAAACGATAATACATAATAATGCCTCGTTGTAAAAATGGAACGCGTAAGAATAAAAAGACCGGTGAGTGTGAAACTTACACAAAACCTCTAAGCAAATCACAGCGAGCGACCAAAAAGATGGAAAAAGCGGAAGCAAAAGCACAAGAAAAAGAACAACAAAAAAGATGGAAAGAGGAAGAATATAAAGATCGTTTGGAAGAAGCTCGGGAAGAGTTTTTTGAAGACAAGCAAGACATGTATGATTCAAAAGGCCTGTTGGAAGTGGATATTGGAGATGAGGACGAACTAACAACAAAACGAAAAAAAGAATTAGCAAGTATCATAAAAAAGGTAGAGGCTCTTGAAAAGAGAATTATAAAGAAGCATCGTATTAAAAAAACCGATTGGGTTGGCGATGTTGAACGTATCACCGTAGGTATGATGGAGGATTATCGTCCTGGCGAATTTTTAAAGCCACCCCATGAGAGAAAAAGAGGAATGTGGTGAAGATACTATTGAAAAAAACTAATTCTTACGAGTATTTTTGCAGATGAAATCGTAGGCTGTTAGAAAAATGATTTCTTTTTTTTCTTCTTTTTCTTTTTCTCTTTCTCTTTCTTTTTCGATTTGAGAACAATAGAGAACCCGTTCTTTTTTGATTTTATCAAGTTTCTCTAATAAATAAGTAAGCATTTTATAAAAATAGTTGGAATTATTTTTATATACTATTTAAGTTTAATAATAATCCACTGCCCTTTTTGGTCGAGGGTTTGAAATAACTTGATACAGGTTTATCTGTTGAAGCCTTCACTTGCGCTTTGTTGTCAGTCGCCTTCGGCTTTGCTGAAGCCTTAATAAGCATCTGTTTCCTATATTCAAACAAATCCACCAGTTCCTTCTCCATAAAGGGGACTTCAATCAATTGATAATCCGCATTGTTGGGGTGCAAACAAACCAGACACAATCCAACGACTTTTTTCCCATATTTCTCTTCAATGATGGTTTTATACGTATTGAGTTGCAACGCGTAGTGCCAAAAGTTGGTGTCCGGTAAATGCTGGATGCATTCTGTGGTTGCCGTACTTCCATACAAATTTTCCTTGACAATTTCCTTGCACCTTTTCCAGTCATATATCAGCAAAGTTCCATCCGGATTCTCATAAATCATATCTACCGAACCAGCAATCTTCAGTTCCTCGTGATAAATGGTCCATTCTGTCCGATACGCATGTAGATGGGGGTTTTCTTTAAGAAAATTCTGGAAGTAGCGATACTCGATGCTGTCATTGGATACCTCCATCTGGTTATAGTAACACTCAATGTCATAGTGCATATTGGTTCCAGCAGAAGACGCCCCGTCGCGGTTGGCATTCCACATATCCATGATTTGTCCGGCGGTCATCTGATAATATTTATATTCGGGGTCCGTCTTGTGCTTTTTACTGCTGATAAT
>JAURNI010000021.1 GCA_030830305.1 Alphaproteobacteria bacterium
AATATTTACTTCCAAAAATACATTAGCAACCGTCAACACAAAAAAAGATAAGAACGCATAAAACACTTTTGAATGATATTCTTTTTCAAAAAATGCTTTAATTGCCAAATAACACGCAAAAAATACATAAGTTATTGCAAAAAATATTGACTCTTTTGCATTTTCAAAAAGATTTTGAATAACAATCATGGTTGGTAACATAAAGTATACACCATTTTTTGCATGACAAAAATCCGGTAAACTTATATGAGTTCTATATATACAGAAGATCATTAGAAGCGATACTGCAGGAATAATTAAATTTTCCAAATGTAGTGCATGTGAAACTGCAAGACCAGAAAAATATATCGTAATAGAAAATAAATAAAACAGAAGTTTTTTTACATATGCTTTTGTAACAAGCGAAAAAGATACAATTAATAGCATAACTTCAAACATTACCGATTTATTCTGTAAAATATACACTTGTACATCTTCCAACGGTAAATTAAAAATAGAAGAGCATAACAAAACACCAAGAAGGATAATATCCTGTTTTGACGGCTTACCAAGCGCTATATTAACGATAAATATCAATAGTAAACTTGAGTAAAGAAAAAACCATGTATATTCAGAATGCAAAATATATAGCATTATATTCTAATTTTAGAGTGCTTTTCAACCTCTTCTTTCATGTTTTGTTTATAATTTTCAAGGCTTTTCTGCAATTTAGCATTAGTAATTCCAAGAATTGAAGCAGCCAAAATACCGGCATTTTTTGCTCCACCAATTGCAACTGTTGCAACAGGAACACCGGCAGGCATTTGAACGATTGAAAGAAGACTATCCATTCCCTTTAATGCCTTGCTTTTAATTGGAACCCCAATAACAGGAAGTACAGTTAAAGAAGCAACCATTCCCGGTAAATGAGCAGCACCACCGGCACCGGCAATAATGACAGAAAAACCGTTCTCTTTAGCATTTTTTGCAAAGTTAAACATTTTTTCGGGAGTTCTGTGAGCAGAAACAACCTCACATTCATACTCAACACCCAGTTCTGCAAGTACATTACAAGCTTCTTCCATGGTTTTGAGGTCCGAAATACTACCCATAATTACTGCAACTTTCATTTTTTACAACAAAACTACTACAAATAAATACAATTAAGAGTAATTGTCAAGATTAATGATGGTTTATCATGAATGCAGAATCAAAACCTGCACAATCACATTTGCAAACCGTATTGATTACATCAAAAAAACCTTGTGCAATCTCCATTCTGTTTTGTTCTTTTAATCTTTCCAGTAGAATATCCTTAATTTTATGAAGGTAGATGACATCATTAGCTGCATAGCGTTTTTGCTTTTCCGTAAGCTTTTCCGCCCCCCAGTAAGAAATTTGGCTTTCTTTTTCAAGCTCTACATCAAGTAATTCTTTACAAATAGCCTTTAAACCATGAGCATCGGTATATGTTCTTACAAGTTTGGAAGCAATTTTTGTACAAAAAAGCGGGGTAATTTTTGGGATATTTAAGTAATATGCAAGAGTTCCAACATCAAACCTTGCATAGTGGAAAATTTTCAAAATTGATTGATCTTCCAAAATTTTTCGCAAATTTGGAGCAGAATAATCTTTGCCATCAAATTTTACAAAATAAACATTCTGGTTTTCGTCTGAAATTTGACATAGACATAGACGATCTCTTGTAATATTTAACCCTAAGGATTCTGTATCAATTGCAATAGAACCCGAAAATTTTATGTTTGACGGAAGGTCGTTATGAAAAATATTGTGAAGTTTCATCGTTTTCTAAAAGTTATTCGTATAAAATAACAGAAATGGGGAAATGTCAAGATTTTAGTTCTTTCCTACTATATTATGACCGTCTACCGCACTAAATTTTCTTTTTAGAATTTCTTTTGTTTTTCGTATTAAATACGGTTCCAAAACCAACGCAATTGGAACACATAAAACTATTGTTAAAAAAAATGCTATAATTGAATGATAAAAATAATCAGTCAACCCCAAATACTTCGTCTTCTTTGCCAATTCTAAAAACGGCATATGAAACAAATACACTGCATACGACATTCTTGCAAAAATTAGTATATACTTATTCTTCAATGAATTTAAAACAAAACGGGTATCCGCAAAAAACACAATAAAAAACGGTGAAAGTAAAATAAAAAGCTTTTTCTCTCCATAACCAGATATTATTAAAACAAATATAACAAACAAAATAATGCCAACAATATTCACAAAAGTTTTAGAAAAATTTTTAAAAATATTTTCTTCATATATATAATACGAAAGCATACCCAAAAGCAAACCGGCAAAACAACGCCATACCGCAAAATTTGTATAAAACAACTTCTGAAAATGTTGATCAAGACTAGCACTTTGAAATAAAATTCCCCACAAATAAAAACACAAAAAAGCAAAAACCGGTATAAGCATTTTGTGTTTTTTTAACAAAATCAACAACGGGAAAAACACTAATATATTCAACCAAAATTCCACACTTAAAGACCATGAAGGTATCACTATACCGAGTTTTTCGTACTCAAAATTTAATCCTAACATTTGAGTTAAAGAAATATTTGTCAGCAACCGCAAAACATTAGTCGTACCTGTTAGAATTAACATAAACAATAACGCCGTCCAAAACAACGGAAAAATTCGCACAAATCTTGCAATTGCAAATTCTTTCCAATCATTGCATGATATGTACTTTTTTGTTAAAATAAAACCCGAAAGTATAAAGAAGAAATCAACTGCAAGGTAATTATAAACAATATACCGTCCAAATGAATAATGTGCAATACAAACAGCAACTGCCAAGAATGTTCTAATTACATCTAAAAGTACAACTCTTTCTCTCTCTCTTCTTTATTTTGTTGCATCACCAAATCACAAATAGAACGCTTGCTTAAGAAAAAAAGATGAGAAATGTCAAGATTATTTCAGTTACACAGTAAAAACCTCAAACCCGTTTGAAGTTACCCCAATGGTGTGTTCAAATTGAGCCGATGGCTTTTTGTCTCTTGTTGTTGCTGTCCAACCATCAATTTTACTGACAATGGTTGCCGGCTTTCCAACGTTAACCATCGGCTCAACGGTAAAAAACATACCCTCTTCCAGTTGAATATCCTGATACGGGTGCGTTTTTTCATTATAATGCATAATTTGTGGTTCCATGTGAAAAACCTTACCTATTCCGTGTCCGCAAAAATCACGCACACATGAATAACCGTATTTATTTACGACAGTTTCTATTGCTGTGGCAATGTCTCGCAAAGTTTTACCCGGTTTGATGGTTTCAATTCCCGCCATCATGGCATCATATGTAGCATTAATAAGCCTTTCCCCTTGAATTGTTGGCTTTCCAACTGCATACATACGGCTTGTATCCCCATGATATCCATTCAAAATTACAGTAACATCAATGTTCATAATGTCTCCGTTTTTAAGAATTTTTTCTGCAGACGGTATTCCGTGGCAAACAACATGGTTAACAGATGTACAAACTGACTTTGGAAATGGTGGCTCACCATAATTTAACGGCGCCGGAATTGCACCGTTTTTGATGATAAAATCGTGACACAAATCGTTTAATTCAAGCGTTGAAATACCATCTTTTACATATGGGGTAATAAAATCAAGTACTTGCCGTGCAAGTTTTCCCGCTTTTCGCATTCCATGCCAGTCTTCTTCTTTATGAATAACAATGTTTTGCGCCGTTCTTTTATAACCTTCGTACATCTATGCAGCAAAAATATCTTCGGAGGAATCACCGAAAACATCAGACCACTGCCCTTCAGTTGCAGCTTTTGAGTATTCCGTTACCCTATTTTCAAAAAAGTTTGCAAACTCTGTTCCGTTTAGGATATCGTCCATCCATGGTAGAGGGTTTTGGTCTATCATGTAAATTTCTTTCAAGCCAAGCTGGTTAAGGCGTCTGTCCGCAATATAACGAATGTACCGTTTAACATCTCTTGATGTTAAACCTTGAATATCATCACCTACTGTGAACGCAAGGTCAATAAATGCATCTTCAAAATGGACAATTGTTGCACAAGCTTCATAAATATCACTTTTCAATTCTTCGTTCCAAATATCCGGTTCTTCCTGAATAAAAGTACGGAAAAGTTTAATAATTGATTGCGTATGCAGGGTTTCGTCCCTAACAGACCATGTAATAATTTGGCCCATGCCTTTCATTTTATTAAACCTTTGGAAATTAAGCAGAATTGCAAATGTTGCAAAAAGTTGCACACCTTCCGTAAATGCACCAAACACAGCAAGAGTTTTTGCAATTCCCGCTTTTGTTTCAACACCAAATTTGTGCATGTAATCGTACTTATCCCTCATCTCTTTGTATTGAAGAAATTCTTCATAAATACCTTCCGGCATGCCAAGGGTATCAACAAGGTGAGAATACGCCGCCACATGAATTGTTTCCATATTTGAAAATGCAGAAAGCATCATTTTCACTTCCGTTGGAGCAAATACTTGAGAGTATTTTGTCATGTAACAGTTATTTACCTCAATATCAGCCTGAGTAAAAAACCTGAATAATTGTGTACACAAATTTTTTTCCGACGGCGTTAATTTGCTTTTCCAATCACGGATATCATCTGCCATTGGAACTTCTTCCGGCAACCAGTGAATTCGTTGTTGTTGTTGCCAAGCTTCATAAGCCCACGGGTATGAAAACGGCTTATACGCAACAGAATGTGAAAGCAAAGACATTACTTTTTTAAACTAACTATGCTTTTTTAAGGGAAGCTTGAATTTACTTTTCAAGTGTTTTTTGCAGAAATATTATAAACCTTTCGATTGCTTCTTACCACTTTTGGTATCTTCCTCAAATTTTACAACGGGGGAATCTACATTTGAAAACAAAGGGTGATTTTCTCTATTGTAGTAATTTAATGCACTATATTCATTTCGCAATTCATTAATATTGGATACGCGTTGCTTTGGATCAACAATATTATATGGATTAACATGGTAGTTAAAATTTTTGCCAACTATATACTTTGTTAACCAATGCTTGCATTTTAGATAAATACTCTTTAAGCTAAAAAAAGAGTATTTAAAATTAAAATATGGACATAAGAGAATTTGAAGACTTAATTAATAAAACCATCTCAAATGTAATTGTATATATGATAGATGAGAATAAAATTTTAAATATTTCGGCAAAATCTAGAGCTGGAGCAGAAATAAGTGATTTTTTAGAAACCCAATTTGTAATTTTAGCAAACTCTAATAGATATTTACTCAACGCAGAACAATCTCCAAAGGGTGCAACTAAAAATCCTTGGGACGCAAAAGTTCATTTTAAATATGAAAATCATCTTGAGGAAATTTGGATAGATTTTAAAGCCATTAAAATAGATCAATTAGGAAGTAATCCCGATATTGGCACTCCAACTAAGATTGTTAATTTTATTCAAAATGGAGGCTTTTATTTGTTATATATTTATGTTTTTTATAGAGAGACAGATAATGGATTGGAGTTTTGTAAAGTTAATGATTCTTTTGTAAAATCTTATTTTTTAAAAGATGTTCATCATTCAGTTCGCAGAAATCCAAAAAATCAATTGCAAGTATGTATTTCAACTGAACCAGAATATAGAACAAGAGAAGAATTTATAGATTTGCTATTTAGCAAGTTGAAAGAATCTTATTATAGACAAATTAAAATTGCAGAAAAAGAATTACTAACTCTTGAAGAAAGGCAAACTAAAATAAAGGAGTTTAATAGAAAACAAGAAGCGTTGTTGTCAAATCTTAAAAAGACCTAATTTGATTTTCAATAAATTCTATTTCATTCTTGTTTAATTCAAAGTATTCATTTAAAATCTTATTTATTAACTCAATTCCATTGTCTATAGAAATAGAATTATTATATATATTTTCTGTAATATTGGAAATATTATCTTTCACTCGTATATCCGTAATTATTGGCAACTTTATTAAATCTGATATTTTAATTTGAGGCTGCTTTCCAACAAAGTGTCTTACAATGCCTGTTTTTTGAGCTATAAACGTAGATATGCTTGAATTCAAATATCCGCAAATAAACATTAATTCTTTCGTAGATTGTTTAGTATTATCCCTAAATGAAAATACATATAAGCTATTATTTGATGTGCTTAAATTATCATCAAAAGAAGCTACTATATTTTTACAGGATTGTCTGATAAAAACCTTTGGATTTTTAAATACTAATGCATCGCCCATTCCGATTCGCTTTTTGTTTTTTATACCTTCTTTTTCAAGTTGAATTTTTAGATTATCATTAATTTGATCTTGTAATAGTTTGTCATATTTTAATATTTTATCCGTTTGCATTTTATAAAATTTGTCTTTTAAGCTCTTTGAGCCAACATAATACAGATATTCATTTTGATTTAATCGATAATCTGATAGTACATTACTAACAAATTTGTCCTCCATATTTAAAAGCATTGAGCAAGTGCGAATTGATTTATTTGGATAAACATTTTGAATTGCTGAAGCTTTATTTGTAATTTTTTCAATTATTTGATTTGTTAAATTGCATTCTTTTTTAAAATTGAATTTATATTCAAATTCTTCATTTTTCCAATCTAAAGAGTTTTTATAATACTCATTTTTTGTTTTATAATCTGTAATTTTTGTATTATTGTTATTTTTTGAATTTAAAATTTTTAAAATAATCTGCCCACTTGCTACATTGTCAAATTCTGATATATTGTGTATTATCTCATCTATGTTGTAATTATTAAGCAAATATTCTCTTGTGTATTTATAGGCAGTCTCATTAAATGCAGCATCTATTATAAAGCTTAATTGACCACTTGGCTTTAAAAAATCCAAAGCATGTTCTATAAATAGCATCACATAATTAATTTTACCATTTTGAAGTTTTGCTGGAAATTGATTGTATGTATTTAAAAAATAATCTCGCTCAGCTTCAGTTTTCTTTTTATCTCTTCTACCGTAAAGTGTTATATATGGTGGATTGCCAATTACATAATCAATTTTAGATAGATATTGATCTAAATGAGAAGATGACATTAAATCTTTTTTCTTTGTGAAATCAACATTAAAAGCATTCAGAGTATAATCTATTTGCTGATTATACATTTTGCAATACAGTTCTTTTATATTGTGGATACATTCGTTTAAAATATCTAAATCTATGTCATTAAAGATTAAATTATGTTTTAGAAAATTATCCATTATCAATTGTGAATTATAATGATTGTGAATTTTTTTCATTAATTCTAAAATCAACATTCCATTCCCACAAGATGGCTCTAAAATGACTTTATTATTAACCTCTGCAACATCTACAACATTTATAATGTTATTTATAATTTCATTATTTGTTGTAAAAAATACACCATTCTTAGATTTATAATTATTAGATAAATTTTCAGAATATTGTATATTTAGCATATTATTATATATTCATTTATCATCTTTGCTTCTTGGCTTAACCTTAACCAACTTACTTAAAGTTTTTTCAAAGTTGTTATTTTCTTTAAATTCAGGATTATCTTTTTTAACATTCTCAACCATTTGTTTTATGGAAGCAGTTTTTTTATTTTCCTGCGGTTTTTTCTTTTTTATTAATGTCATAAAATTAAGCAATTAATGTTTTATATGACAAATTCTTCCTTTCGCAATTTTGAAAGAAATTTCCAAATCTTGCAAAATCATCAAGGTGTCTTTTATTGTATCTATATGAGAATTCTAATAAATATTTATCAATGTGCTTTTTTGAAGCCCAAATGTAAATGCTGTTAATTCCTCTTTTTAAATGAGACCAAAATCCTTCAATTGTATTTGTATGAATTTTATAAGCTTCTCTGTTATCTTTTTTAACATATTCACCTTGTGAATGATTTACTTTATGATGTTTGTAATTCCATTTTAAAACATTGTAAGCTCTCCATTCGTCTGTTATAATTGTTGAGCCCTCTTTGACATTTTCATAAATTGTTGGTTGTAAATCGTAAGTTTTAGCTGATTCAACTTTTTTAGCGACGACTTCTTTTTTGTCTCTATTGACAATTCCTACAACAACGGTTTTATTGCTCATCTTATTTTGCATTTTTGCTCTACCACCAATGTAAACTTCATCAATTTCGGATATTCCTTCAAATTGAATTGTTTCATCTTCCATTACAACCCTAATTCTTTGAAGCACAAACCAAGCAGTTTTTTGAGTAACGCCAATATATTTTGAAAGTTGAATTGACGAAATACCTTTTTTCAAAGATGTGAATAAATATATTGCAAAAAACCATTTTAAAAGTGGAACATTTGAGCCTTCAAAAATTGTTCCTATGCGAATTGAAAATTGTTTCAAACAAGATGAACATTTAAAAGTTTTTCCATTTTTAAATTTATAGGCTTTATTGCAACCACAATGTGGACAAGTCATATTTTCTTTTGAACCAAATCTTTCATTAATGAGCCAATTTATGCAAGCTTGCTCATCTGCGAATTTCTTTTGAAAATTTAATAAATTCATAGTTTTCTAATATCAATAACCTTGAATTATTATAAACTACAACTTTTTAAAAGTAAACGGTTTTGGTTAACAAAGTATATAGTTGGCAAATTTTTATTCAACTCAAATTTTTTCCATTCAAGTTTTGGAGCAATATCATTAATTATATCTCTTGTATTTTGCAGTGTTTCACTTGAAATTATATTCTCGTCAACCAAGTGTTCTGTAAAATAATTTACTATATTACCATTTAATGGTTTAGCACCGACATTTTCCAAATGCAAATGATAACAAAAAATCCATTTTCAGACACTGCACTTTTTTCACCATGATAGTAGTTATAATCAAGAGGATTTTTTTCCCCTGTGGTGGTTATGATTTTGGTGCAATGTTAGTAAATTATGTTCATTTGCATATGAACAATTGGTGTTATCAATAATATTTAGCACTATATCTCTTTGTTCTTTATATTCGGGTGTTAAAGGGTGTTAAATCATCAAGATTTTTCAAATTTGTTAACGAGTCATCAAAGTATACAGAAAAATTAGGGTATTCTGCGCTAAAGTGTATTTCTTTTACCGGAGGCTTTTTATTCATAAATCAAATAATTAGTTACAACTTAATTGTAACATATTCTTGATTTGATATCAAGTAATTTAGTAGTATAAACTTTCTTATCATCGAACAACGATCCCTCTCTTTCCAGTACGTTGAATAACATCATTAATATCTTTTGCCGGAATTCTTGTAAGCCTTGCACCGATATCTTGGTAATCAAGACCATTCTTAAGAAGGTTTTTTGCCGATTGCCCGGTGTAAATTTCCTGCTCTTTCATGGAATCTTGATAAGCTTTGGAAAATGAACAAGCCATTAAATATGGAACACCACTTAAAATTGGATTTTTTTCTTGATATTCTTTCCATTGCATTTTTAAGGAATTACCCTCCTTATCAAAATTTACACCATTGTGTTTTTGCGCAAATTGTATAATTTCTTTTATAATTTCTTTTTTATTTTTATAGATATCATTTTCCTTATTTTCATTCCATTCATCATCAATCATCTTGCCCGTTTCAATAGCTTTTTCCATAGCTTTATTTAAAGATTCCGCCATTATTCCCTTTAGAAGTCTATCAGTGTTTTTGTTGTTTGTTTCTCCATTAAGAATTGATTCATTTCTCGTTCGCACTTTATCCTGTATTGAACCGCTAACAAGCGTTGCAATGCTGGGTTTAGCAGAACCTTTTAAACCAAATACATTTTCAATATTATAAACACCATCTTTCGCTTGCAGATGTTTTGGAAGATCCGTCCCTTTTTCTTTATAAATTTTAAAGTTCTCTGAAAAAACTTTTTGCAACTCTTCTTTATTAAGAATATTTAGTGCATTCATTTTAAACCTTTTTTCACCAAAAGCTGCATTATTGCGAATTTCACCGTACTTTTCCCATAATAACTCCAACTTTGTAATAGCCCGTTGTTTTTGCTCTTCATTTCCAGCTTTGGCTAAATTAAGCAGAGAATCTAAGCTTTTTGGCAATGGAATTTCCGTACTTTCAAATTTTTTGAAAAGGTTAGCATCATTGTGAACAGCCCCAAGAATATTACTAATTACCTTACTTACACGCACTTTATTATTATTTAACGGTTGTGCAACACCACCGTGTGCAATAGCGTCATCATAGTTCACAGTATCATCCGTAACAATATCTGCATTTGGTATATGTTTTTTAGTTTCTTCCCATAGAGTCTTTTTATCATCGTGACTAATATTATTTTCAGCAACAAAAACCCTGTAAAGCCAAATAAAGAAATCATCGGCTTCTTTACCAATTTTAAGAAGGCGTTCGTCTTTGTTTAAATCTACATCATCACACTTGATAACATCATCTTTATTAAGAATATCACCAAGTGTAAGTGTAGCACGAACATCAAACAGAACTTCAAGTATATCGCAAAAATAAGTGTGTAACGCCTGATGTGGTGTTTTTGCTTTCCATTCCGTTAATCCTATCTGTTCATTTTTACCATAAGGCATACTTCTATAAACTCTATATTCTGCCCATTACTTTTTCGTTATTAGATCTAACAAATGCATTTCCTGCCGCAATTGCACAAACACTGTTGCCACTGTGAGCAATTCCAAGGCTGAATATTTGTCCAGCTTTTGTTCTGTTATCTGTATAATGCGCAGGAATATCTTTCAGTTCAGGACCAATTTCATTAATAGCCTTATCGGTTCTTATTCGAGCAGGATCATTCTTCGTGTAAAACCCTCTATCCTTCATTGCACTTTGATACGCTGCCGCAAAAGTTGTAACAGTATCAAAATTTATATCTTGAATATCTGCTTTTCCAAGTGCCGCTCTTCCTTGATCACGATTCCAATTCGCCTCTGAAAAATTATTGCCAATGTTATTTCTTGTAAATTCTATAATGCGTCTTATAATCCATTCTTTTTGTTTTGATGAACGATTTTGCAGACCTGTAGTTTCAAGTGCGTCCCTTAATGCACCCGCAATTGCTCGCTTAACAGGGTTTCCTTCGCCTTTTAACATTTTCTGAATTACTTCTTGGTTTGCAACTGTCATTTTGGTATTTTCTTGAAACGCACCTACACCACGCCCCAAACGCCCATCACTTGGCTTGTACCCAACTTTCGCAACGGTAAGGTTTGTGTTTTGTTCAGCATTACCTTGTTGTTCCATAATGTTATATATCGCATCAGTATCAATATTATACTTCTTCCTTTGCCCTGCTATAAGTTCTTTCTTCCTTTGTTCAAGGTTACCTGCCACCACACCAACATTAGCAAGTAAGCCTTGAGCATCTGCCAAGTTATTTGCTGCAACTACTTGCAATGTCTGTTGCGTAGTAAGATACTTATTCCAGTTTTCGCGTTCAACATTTTGTAATGCTTGTCGCCTTGCACCTGCACTGGCTGCGGCATCAAGATTTGCAAAGGCCGCACCAACTCTTTTTTGAGCATTAATCCCAGCTCTTTGTAGTTTTTGTTGTTTGAATTCTGTGAATTTGTCTTCTAACTGTTTTCTTGTACCTGGAACACCATTACCTGGTGCAACAAAACCGTCATTAAATATTGGTTGAATTGTTTTTAAAAGTGCTTTTTTTTCTTCAAGAAGTGGTTCAGTATGCAAGTAATTACGAATTTTTGTGATGATATCACCACCTGCTGGATTATATTGAGCAGCAGGAGCAGCATTAACAA
Organism: Alphaproteobacteria bacterium; assembly: GCA_030830305.1. Lineage (GTDB taxonomy): Bacteria > Pseudomonadota > Alphaproteobacteria > Rickettsiales > Deianiraeaceae > CAJQOT01. The sequence continues at coordinate 11,725 of JAURNI010000021.1, forward strand.
TACCATCAACCCATGCTTGCACTTGTGCATTGTTTGCATTGTCAATCTCTGCTACAACAGGAATACCTAAGCCTTGAATACGCCGTACTTCATGTTGAAATGCTCTGTCTTGTGCACTATCCATAAAATTCTGCCATGCACCTTTAATACCATTATCTATAATGTTATCATTACCGATTTCACCGACCTTGTCAACCCCGTTAATATCTTTTCTGGTTATTTGGTTATTGTGTTGGAATGCGTTTACACCACCAATTTGAAATGCTACATTATTTCTTAATTTATTAAGTAAGTCAATTTTGTCTTGGTTTTCCTTACTATCATCATTCAAAAATTTACAAATTTCTGCAACTGCTTCCCCGTGTGTATAATCGCCGTTAGCATAGACTTGAGCATTAACATTAACATTACCATTACCATTACCATTACCATTCACAACGGGATTAATTACATCAATTGCGGCTTGCAAATTGTCTTGGTTAATTTCGCCAACTTGCAAAGCATCACGAATGCGTTCAACGGCATTGATTAATTTTCGCTCGTTACCAAGTTGTTTAATAAACTGAGGCATTTGCTCATCAATGTTACGGCGGGTGGGGTCATTAATGAAGTCTCCCATTTCAAAATTATCAGGCACAAGTTCTTGAACTTTTTCAATCAGCTTTTGTTTGTCTTCATCGTTATCAATTAACGGAATTAAACCAGCGTTCACACCACCAACACCAGGCGCATGAAGAGCATTTAACAAATGCAAAATACCTTTACCATAGCCGCCTTGCTGGCGTTGAATTGTGATATGATTTCCATTACGATCAGTATACGATAAATCATCAACACCGATATCCGCACTAAAGTAGTTAATTTTGCTGAGGGCAGTGTCCACACGGACATTGTTGTCGTTATCAGACTGTGAGGTATTCACAACTGTTTTTTGCAAATTATTTTGCAAATGTTTTAATAATGCTCGTTTTTCTTGAGCAGTTGTGTTATCATCACCCAGTTTAGCATACACCTCACCCAAAACGCCGTTTGGAGCAGCAGGAGCATAACCGGCTTGGCGGGCAACAATTTGCCTTGCAAGTGAGTCAATATCTCGCCCAAATAATCCGTTCATCAGATTGTCTTTTGCATCAAGGTCTCTCCCACGCAAAAGATTCCTAATCTCATTCAACTCTTTAACCTCGGTTGCTCCGTCCACTCCGTTTAAACGGGCTTCGCGTTGGTTGGCAAGTGTTGGAATTTTCGGGTTCACACGGTATTG
>JAURNI010000022.1 GCA_030830305.1 Alphaproteobacteria bacterium
GACGAGCCCCGTATTCTGAAGATGTCGGCCGCAGAGCAAAGCTCGCAGGTGGAGAAGCGTAGCAAACGCAAGCCATTTGAAATAATATAACTCGCGAGCAACAGACATCGAAACGGATAGGGGGCAAGGCGTGGGGGTTACTAAAGCAGGAGCCCTCGTCCGTTACGGTTTCTCTTTGCGGAGCTAAAGCTCCGTCGAAACCTTCAGGACCTCGGACTCCTGTTGTTATTTAGAAATTATAGTTAATGAATTGAGTATGTCATATTGTTGTGTTGAGTGTGGTGCTTCTTATCAAAAATGGGTAGGAAAATGTTCATTTTGTAATAACTGGAATACCGTTGTTGAAGATAATGCTGATGTTAAAGTTATGGCATCGATTGGGAAGAAGGTTGTAAGGTCTTCAAAAAGTACGCCAAAAGTTGAATTTATTAACATACAAGATGTTTCTAAAAATGAAAATGCAAAACGCCTTGTTTTTGAATTTGATGAAGTTAATCGTGTTCTTGGTGGTGGGTTAATGCCGTCAAGTGCTGTTTTGATTGGTGGGGAACCGGGAATTGGAAAATCGACACTTCTTCTTCAAATTGCAAAAGATGCTTCCTCAAAAAAATGTCCTGTTTTGTATATATCCGGGGAAGAGTCCGTAATACAAATAAAAGACCGTGCAAACCGTATTGCTAAAAATTGTGATATTAATCTTTTAAATGTTACTGATTTATCGTCAATTCTTTTAGCAATTAAAACGCTGGAAAACAAAAATGCAATTGTGATTATCGACTCCATTCAGACTGTCTACATGGAGGAAATCTCTGCAGGAGTTGGTTCAATTGCACAGGTAAGGGCGTGTAGCAACGAAATTATTACTCTTGCAAAAAAATGCGGAGTAAGCGTTTTTATTATTGGGCATATAAACAAAGAAGGGCAAATTGCAGGACCAAAAATTTTGGAACACATGGTTGATGTTGTTCTTTATTTTGAATCTGATGACACGGGTGAATACCGTATTTTGAAATCAATAAAAAATCGTTTTGGAACTGTTGGGGAAATTGGAATTTTTAAAATGGTGGAAAATGGACTTGCTGAAGTTAAAAACCCGTCAGAGTTGTTTTTAAGTAAAGAAGGGGGCTCAAGAGTTGGTGTTGCGGTTGCTTGTGGAATGGAGGGAAGTCGTGCAATTTTGTTAACGGTTGAATCTTTGACGGTCAAATCTTACAGTCCAATGCCTCGTAGAAATGTTGTTGGGTACGATTCCAACCGTTTAGCGATGGTTCTGGCAGTACTTTCGGTGCATTTGAAATTAAAACTTTATGACCAAGACATTCACCTTAACATTGCAGGGGGGTTAAAAATTTCCGAACCTGCTTTAGATTTAGCTGTTGCGTTTGCAATTTATTCTTCCTTGCAGGAAAAACCCTTGCCACATGGTGTTGTTTTTATTGGTGAAATCGGTCTTTCCGGTGAGATTCGTCCGGCAAGGTTTATGGAAGCTAGAATTAAAGAGGCAAAAAAACTAGGATTTCAAAAAGTTGTTTGCCCAAGCCAAACCAAAGAAGAAGGCAATATTTTTATTAAGAATATTGAGGAAATACCAAAAATTTGGGGGAAATTATAAAAAACACTTGCATACACATGGTTTTTATGGTAAGCTTGTATGTTAGTTAATATATATATATATATATATATATATATATGAATAGTAGTCTTCAATGGTATGTTGATAATACTGATAATTCCGATAAATTAAAAATTTATGGAAGCAGTCCAGTGAATTGTGACGATGTTAATGCACAACACGAACAAGGGTGCAGAAGTAAAGGTATTAATTTTAGCATAATACATGGCTTAGTAGAACATTTAGAGTGTAATTCATTAGAAGATTCTAAAAAATTCATGCAAGAATTTGGCAGTGTAGTGCAATACTATGCACCAAATGATCAAGATAAAATTTTACAAAAATTTACAGGTGCTAAAATTGAAGAGAAAAAATACTTCAATGAAGAAGCGTTAAGTAATTTCTATGTTGATTTAAGCAAAGTTAAAAAAAGTGGTCAAAATATTATAATACACGGTTTTGGGGATCAAGACGAGCAAAAATCATCAATTGAAATGATGAGGCATAATATTTTCAATACACAATTAAAAGATAGATCAATTTTAAATATTAACATTAATAAACTTGGTGCTAAAATTATTGGTTTGCATGACGATGACCGTTTATTAGAATTAACAAAAGATTATTTTATTAAACAAGGAAAGTGTGCAAATATTAGTAAAAATGTAACGGTTGATTTAAACGAATTTATTTATGTCTATTTGCATGCAAAAAATAAAATACTGAATACGGGTATCAATATTCCCAATGTAATGCAAAATGTTTATCAATTGCAAAATTTAAACCTTGCACCACGGTCACAATTAATTCAAAAGCCGAAATTACAAAAACTGCCACCACAAAAACCGAAATGGAATTCTTCTACAAAAATAGAAAAACCAAAGTATGAACCAAGGTTGATGGTTGGAAATATTGCTGAGCAAAAATCATGCAATTTTCGTTTATCGCCAACACAGCAAGATAAACAGTATGATATAAACCTTATGCGTGCAACAATTGGTAATGACGGAAAGAGAGATGATAGTAAAAATTTTAGTGAAATGCGTGAAAAAGCAAAAAAAATTTTCTGAAAACGTAAGAAAGACAAAAGCTCAAAACTTAAACTATAAAGAATTAAAAGTAGGGCGTTATGTCTAAACCCCACGGCGAATACCCATTTCGTTTTCCGCAGCTTTACGGGCTTTAATGTAGGCAGTCCAGTAGCCGTCTTCGCCACGCATTTGCTGTTGGTGTTGCATTATGCTTGCGATTTGAGACATCTTCTTACCCAAAATAAGGTTTGTCCATTTGCCAATTGGTTTTGCAACGCCAACAATTCGTTCAATATCTTGCCCCATAGCAAGGCGAGACTCCACACCAGCAAAAGCATCCGTTCCACCCTGAGATGTTACATTTGAAATTTTTTCAACTTCAACGGTAATGGTGTCGTCGTTTTTGTTTTTATTAATTCTTGCTTTAATTTCGTTAGCCTGTTGCTTGAAAATCTCTGCTTCTTGGTCTCTTTTTAACTCGTCTTCGCGGTTGGTTGGGTCTGCTTTTTGTGGTTTTGTATTGAATTTTGGTAGAGAGTTTTTTATATGCCTTAAAGTTTTAATGATGTAATACAGAAGAAGGTGTCTTGTAATTAGAAGAAAAATGTAAAGTACGGCAGCGTAACCTACAAAGTAAAAAATATATGTAAAAAAGGTGTAGTAATAAGATGGCATGCTAAATTTTTAAAAAGTAAGGCACGAACTTACTTGTATGGATAATCACTTAGAATTTTTTAGATCTTTAATAGATTGGTAAATCTGCTTTAGAGCACCTGGCAGTTTGCCCGCACCAAAAACTAAAAATATAATTAATAGTACGAGCAGCAACTCCTTGAAACCGAACATATTACTTGCTGTTTACGGAATCTTTTAAAGCTTTACCTGCAACAAATGTAACAGATTTTTTAGCTGGAATTTTAATTGTTGCACCTGTTCTAGGGTTGCGACCTTCTCTTGCTTTTCTTGAAGCAACTTTGAAAGAACCAAAGCCAATTAGAGTTACATCATTTCCTTTTTTAAGAGACGATGAGATTGAGTCAATTATTGCATTAACAGCAACACCTGCTTGTGTTTTTGTTAATGAAGCTGAAGAAGCAACAGCATCGATTAAATCACCTTTAGTCATACAAAGACAAATAAATTATCAACATCATAAAACGGAGTTTTTTTAAATTTCAAGTGTTTATTTAATTAATTTATAATTTTTCTGCATCCGCTCTCAATGGATTTCTGAATAATATTCATAATTTCATGCTTTGAAAGACTGTCATCAATTTTGATGCATTCATTAAAAATAACATTTATTAAGCCAGTTTTTTTTAGTGAAAACAAGCTTTTACCAAAACATTTACGCGCATCTGTGGACATCGTTAGAACATAATGCCCGCCGGCAAAAATTGTTACTCCAGACTTATACGGATATTTTTCATAATTGTATGTTTCTTCGATTGGTACTCTTGTACCTTGTGGAAAGATTGCCATGTTATGCCCATTTATGAGCTCGGTATGTGCTCGTTTTACAATTTCTTGACGGTGTTTTTTTGAATAACTTTCTCTATCTATGCCAATCATATTTAGAGCTTTTAAAAAAAGCCCAAGAAGTGGAATTTTAAATAGTGACCTCTTCAGAACAAAAGTTGGAATATCAAAGTAGTGTGCAATGAAAAATGTTTCCCAAGCAGAGCAGTGATTTGAAACAATAATTATTCCGCGTTTTTTTGCTATTTCAGGATTATGAATTTTTATTTTAATATTCAGAGTGTATTTTATTAATATAAAAATTACATTAACCCAAACAACTGAAACGCTTTTTGCAATCTTTTTTGAACAAAATGCTAAAGGAACAAATAAACCGTAAATTAAAATGCTAATGAACATAAAAACAGAGAATAC